>NZ_BAABCQ010000030.1:0-55754 GCF_039539045.1 Streptomyces marokkonensis | reverse complement strand
CTTGCAGGCACTCGTAATGCGTAGGTCTCGGGTTCGAATCCCGAAGGCGGCTCGGATTAACCCCAGGACTCACTCGCCGTGACCTGGGGTTTTTGCATGTCTGGGGCATGCCGAGCCGCATGACGGGGTGTCGCGGGAGTGCGCTTACGGGCGCACAGCGGGGCAGGGCGCGCCGGGGCGTCGGCGTGCGGCGATACCGACGAAGGCCGGTCACTTGGCGTCCGCGTAGCACTTGACCACCGCCGTCGTGAACGGGAACCGCACCGGCGTGGGGCCGAACGTCAGCCGGCCCGCCAGCTCCGCCGCCTCCCGGATCGCCGCGACGACGGTGTCGGCCTCCTCCCGCGGACAGTGCACGATCACCTCGTCGTGCTGGAAGAAGACCAGCTCCGCCGCCTTGTCCGCGAGGGCCTGCCGCAGCGCGGCGAGCAGCAGCAGGGCCCAGTCGGCGGCGCTGCCCTGGACGACGAAGTTGCGGGCGAAGCGGCCCCGCGCGCGGGCGTTGGTGGAGGCGTAGCCCGGCACCCACTCCTGCGCCCGGCCCGCGGAGCCGGAGTCGGAGGGGGTGGAGGGAGCGTCCTGCGGCATGCCCGCCTCCTCGGCACCGTCGGCCGCGCCGGCCGCGGGTGGGCAGGTGCGGCCCAGCCAGGTGCGCACGAGCCGGCCTTCCTCGCCCGCGTGGGCCGCGTCGTCGACGTACGCCACCGCCTTGGGGAAGCGGCGTCTGAGCGCGGCGAGGTTCTTCAGGCCGTCGCCGGAGGTCTGGCCGTAGACCGCGCCGAGCACGGCGAGTTTGGCCTGGGCGCGGTCGCCGGAGAAGGCGCGGTCGGAGACGGACTGGTAGAGGTCGGTCTCCCGGCCGGCCACCTCCATCAGCCCGGGGTCGCGGGAGATCGCCGCCAGCACGCGCGGCTCCATCTGGTCGGCGTCGGCGACGACCAGCCGCCAGCCCGGGTCGGCGACGACGGCCCGCCGGATCACCTTGGGGATCTGCAGCCCGCCCCCGCCGTTGGTCACCCAGCGTCCGGTGACGGTGCCGCCGGCCAGGAACTCGGGGCGGAAGCGTCCGTCGCGCACCCAGTCCTGGAGCCAGGACCAGCCGTGGGCGACCCAGATCCGGTACAGCTTCTTGTACTCGATCAGGGGCTCCACGGCCGGATGGTCGACCGACTCGATCTCCCACCGGCGGGTGGAGCCGACCCGGATGCCGGCCTGCGCGAACGCCTTGACCACGTCCGCGGGCAGGTCGGGCCGCACCCGGCGCCCGAACGCCGCGGACACCTCCTCCGCCAGCTCGGCCAGCCGGCGCGGCTCGCCCCCGCCCGCGTACCGCTCTCCGAGCAGGTCGTGCAGGAGCTCGCGGTGCACGTCGGCCCGCCAGGGCAGCCCGGCGCGGTTCATCTCGGCGGCCACCAGCGTCCCCGCCGACTCGGCCGCCGTCAGCAGTCGCATCCGGTCGGGGTGCGCGGACCGGTCGTGGCGGCGCTGCTGCTCGGCGTAGACGGCGAGCAGGTCGTCCAGGGGCAGGTGGACGGACTGCGGTTCGAACAGCGGGGACTGCGCGCCCGGCTCGGCGGAGCGCTGCGGCGGGTCGGGCGGCACGGGGCCGCTGTGCAGCCGGGCCAGGGCGGCCGCGGCCGAGCGTGGCTCCCCGTACCGCCCCTCGTGGCCGAGCAGGAGGGTCTCGGCGGCCTCCACGTCGTAGCACCGCTCCACTCGCACCCCCGCGGCGAGCAGACGCGGAGCCACCTCGGCGGTGGACCGCCACACCCAGCGTGCGACCTCCGGCCTGCTCCGCACGGCCTCGGCGGGATCGGTCTCGCGCCGCACCGGGCCCGCGGGCAGCCCGTCGGAGCCGAGGGGGGCGACTTCCACGCCACCGCCCTCGGCCACGGCGAGCACCCACCGGTCGGCCATGTCGTGAGTGTCGCAGGAGGGTATGACAACGGCCCTCAGTCTTCTTCCTGCTGTCCGGGCTCCTTACTCTCGGTCACCTGGATGAACTCCGCCAGCACCTCGGTGACATAGCGCTCGGTGGCGTCCTTGCCGAGGCCGAGCCCGCTGAGTACGCCCTCGCCGTGCTCGTGCTCCAGCAGGGCCAGCAGGATGTGCTCGGTGCCGATGTAGTTGTGGCCGAGGCGCAGGGCCTCGCGGAAGGTGAGTTCGAGGACCTTTTTGGCCGCGGGGCCGTAGGGCACCAGCTCCGGGACCTCCGTGGTGGCGGGCGGGAGCGCGGCGGTCGCCGCCCCGCGGACCGCGTCGAGGGTCACGCCCTGCGCGGCGATCGCCTTGCACGAGAGGCTCTCGCGTTGGGTGAGCAGCCCGAGGACGAGGTGCTCGGGCAGCCCCTCGGCGTTGCCGGCGGTCTTGGCCGCGTTGTGGGCGGCCATCACGGCTTCGCGCGCGCGGGGCGTGTAACGGCTGAAGCCCTGGCTCGCGTCCAGGTCGGCCGACTCCTTGGGTACGAAGCGCTTCTGCGCCGCCTGCCGGGTGACGCCCATGCTTTTGCCGATGTCCGTCCAGGACGCGCCCGAACGCCTGGCCTGGTCCACGAAGTGTCCGATGAGATGGTCGGCCACCTCGCCGAGGTGCTCGCCGGCGATGACGGCGTCCTGGAGCTGTTCGAGCGGCTCCGGGTGCACCTTCTTGATCGCGGTGATGAGTTCGTCGAGACGTACGGATGACGTGATGCTCGGATTCGTCGTCATGTGTCAACCGTAGGTTGCGCCCTGTCGACTGTCAACCGTCGGTTGACAGTCTCTTCCGGTCGTGCGACCGGGGCGGGCGACCGTGGCACCATCGCCGGGTGAGTACGCCCCGCACCGTCGACCGTGCCTTCGAGACCGCCCTGTACGACGCCGCAGACGACGCCCTCGACGCCGCCGCCTCGCTGCTCGCGGCCGACCCGGCGGCCGACGCCGAACTCGCCCGGCGAGGAGAGGAGTTCGTGGCGACGGCCTGGCGGCGCGGCTGGCAGCCCGCCGACCTCGTACGGTTCGTGCGGCGTGAGCTGGCCGACGTCCACGTACGGCTGATGGCGGCGTTGATCCGCGCGCAGGCACCGCACGACCGCCCGCGCGGCCCCCGCTGGAGTGCGCAGCTCGACGACATACCGGACCAGGCACCGCCCCGCGCCGACCGCTTCTCGCACGCCACCGCCGTACTGGAGCTGTACCGCCTGCTGCTGCGCCTGCCCACGCTGGAACCCCTGGAGCCGGGGACGGTGGGGTCGGTGGGGTCGGCGGGGACGGCAGGCTCGGCGGGAGACCCCCGTCGGGAGAACCGGCCTGAGTCCCGCACCCTCGCCCGCATCCGCGCCCTGCTCGCCAAGGCGGAGGCGACCGGGTATCCGGAGGAGGCGGAGGCGCTCAGCGCCAAGGCGCAGGAGCTGATGGCCCGGCACAGCATCGACGAGGCGCTGCTGTCGGCCCACGCTCCCTCGCCCGACGCCCCCGGCGCCTGCCGGATCGGGGTGGAGTCACCGTACGAGCAGGCCAAGGCGGTGCTGCTGGACGCGGTGGCCGACGCGAACCACTGCCGGGCCGTGTGGAACGAACCCCTCGGCTTCTCCACCGTCGTCGGCTTCGAGGCGGACCTGGAGGCGGTCGAACTCCTCTACACCTCGCTTCTGGTGCAGGCCGAGGCGGCGATGATCAGGGCGGAGGCCGCTCAGCGCGCCGTCGGCCGCAAGCGGACCAAGACCTTCCGGCAGTCGTTCCTCGCCGCCTACGCCCACCGCGCGGGCACCCGGCTGCGAGCGGCGACGGAGGCGGCCACCGCCGAGTCCGGTACGACGACGGACGTGGACCTCCTGCCGGTCCTCGCCTCCCGCCGGGTCGCGGTCACGGACCGGCTGGACCGCATGTTCCCGGAGACCACGACGACCCGCCTGCGCGGCGCCGGCGACGCGGCGGGCTGGACGGAGGGGACCCGAGCGGCCGACCGGGCCCAGGTCGACCGCCGGCGCCCACTGGCATAGACGTCACCGAGCGCGGGCGCCCGTGTTCTGTCCACGGACACCGTGCGTCGTCCGCGGCCGTGCGCCTGGGTGCGTCGTCTGCGGGCACCCGCGCGTCGTCCGCGGCCGTGCGCCTGCGTGCGTCGTCGACGGCCGTCCGCGTTCCGTTCAGGAGCCGAGACCGGCGGTCGGCAGTCCGGGCGGCAGTGACCCGCCCTCCGACCTGGTGTACGTCTCCTCGCCGAGGCCGCCCTGCCACGCCACCTCGAGCGATGTCCCGTCGACCGACTCGACGGTGCCCGTCGCGCGGTCGTCACTGCCGTCGGTGCACTTCAGCCGGATCGTCCGGGCGCCGGAGTCCTCGCCGGCGGTGCCACTGCACACGGTCCCGCCCGTGGCGAAGAGGGCGGCCTTGTCTCCGGTGACCATCAGCGCGACGGCCTGGCCGTCGGTTGTGGCCAGCCAGCTGCCCTCCAGCCCACCCGCGGCCGCGGAGGGCGACCCGCTGCTGCCGCTGCCGCTGCCGGAACTCGCGGTCGCGCTGGGCGCGGCCGAGGGCTTGTCACCCCCGCCCGTGCCGCCGTCGTCGGAGTCTCCTCCGTCCGTACAGGCGGTCAGCGTCAGCGCGCCCATCAGCCCGACAGCCACGGCAGCGGCCCGCACGGGCCGCACAGACCGCACGGGCCGACGGGCCGTCCGCCGACGCGGGTTCCGTGGACCTGCAGCCGTACTCGCCGTACTCGTCGCGTTCGCCGTACTCGCCGTACTCGTCGCGTTCGCCGTGCTCGCCGTACTCGCCGTACTCGTCGCGTTCGCCGTGCTCGCCGTGCTCGTCGCGTTCGCCGTGCTCGCCGTACTCTCCGCAGTCACCAACGTCACCGCAAGCTCCAAGCTGTAGCCGGACGGCCGGGTCGGCCCCGGGACAGCCGCAAGTTACCAGCAAGTCACGCCACGACGACCTACCAGGACGACTTGCGAACTCCCGGCAGATGTCCGGCGTGTGCCTGCTCGCGCAGGTTGATCCGGGACAGCCCGAAGACACGGAGGTAGCCGCGCGGGCGCCCGTCGACCTGGTCGCGGTTGCGTACGCGCGTGGGGCTGGCGTCGCGGGGCTGCCTGCGCAGTTCCCGCTGGGCGGCGAGTCGTTCGGCCTCCGTCGAGGACGGCCTGCGGACGGTCTCCTTCAGCTCGGCCCGGCGTGCCGCGTACCGGGCGACGATCTCCTGCCGCCGCTCGTTCTTCGCGATCTTGCTCTTCTTCGCCATCAGACCTTCACTCCTCGGGCGCGGATGCGCGCCACGGCCGCCTCGACGCCGATCGCGTCGATCGTCCTGATCGCCTTGGTGCTCAGCCGAAGCCGTACGTGCCGGCTCTCGCTCGGCAGCCAGTAGCGCTTGGTCTGGACGTTGGGGTCGAACCGGCGGGAGGTCCGCCGGTGGGAGTGGGAGATGCGGTTGCCGAAGCCGGGTCGGGTGCCGGTCAGCATGCAGTGGGCGGACACGGTGACGTACCTCTCCTTCAGACCTGACGGCCGTAACTGTTAATGGAATTCATTTTCAGTAAGATAGCAGCATGGCACGCAACGAACTCCGTCCGGTCATCAAACTCCGGTCCACCGCCGGGACCGGCTTCACCTACGTCACCCGCAAGAACCGCCGCAACGACCCGGACCGGCTGACCCTGCGCAAGTACGACCCGGTCGCCCGCCGCCACGTCGACTTCCGAGAGGAGCGCTGAACCGTCATGCGCAAGGGAATCCACCCCGAGTACCGCCCGGTCGTCTTCCGCGACCGCGCCGCGGACTACGCCTTCCTCACCCGCTCGACCATGACCAGCGAGCGCACGATCGAATGGGAGGACGGCCGGACCTACCCGGTCGTCGACGTCGAGATCTCGAACGTCAGCCATCCCTTCTACACCGGCACCGCCCGCGTCCTGGACACGGCCGGCCGCGTGGAGCGCTTCGAGCGGCGGTACGGGAAGCGGGACGGGGCATGAGCGGGCCGGACCGTCCGCACCTCCCGGTGGTGATCGTCGGCGGCCTGCACGCCGACGCCCGCCGGGCGGCCGTGGCCCGGCTGCTGGCCGACGTGCCCGGCAGTGTCGTCCTCCACCACGACCTGGCGACGGCCGCCGCGGGCACGGTCGTACGCACCCTCCGGGACGCCACCGGCATCCTGTCCGCCGGCGAGGCGCCCCTGGTCAACGACTGCGCCTGCTGCGCCCTGCGCGAGGACCTCGTCCCCGAGCTGGCGCGGCTCGCGGACGCCGGAGGCACCCCGCTGGCGGTCGTCGAGCTGTGGGACTCCGTCGAGCCCAAGGCGATGGCGGAGGTGGTGACGGCCGGCGGTTTCACCGTCACGGGTGTGATCACCGCCGTCGACCCGGCGCTCGTGCTGCCGTACCTGGGCAACGGCGACGACCTCGCCGAGGGCGGCCTCGCCGCCGCGGCCACCGACCGGCGTACGGTCGCCGACACCTTCGCGCGCCAGCTGGAGTACGCCCCCGTCCTCGCCCTCGTCGACTCCCTCCCCGGTTCCCCGGAGGCCGACGACGAGGACCGCGAGCTGCTGGCCCAGCTGCATCCGACAGCCCGCCGGGTCCCGATCGGCCACGACGACCCGGCGGGCGCTCCACCCGGGGCGTCTCCCGCATGCTCAGAGCTGGCGCGGGCCGCCCTCGCCGGCTTCGACGTGGAGGCCGCGGCCGCCGCCCAGCACCCGGCCTGTGCCCTGCTGCCCGCGGAGGCCGACGCACACGGCGTCGCCACCCTCGTCTGGCACCGGCGGCGCCCCTTCCACCCGGAGCGGCTGTACGCGGCGCTGGAGGACCTGACCTGCGCGGCCGCCCGCAGCCGGGGCCGGTTCTGGCTCGCCGGCAAGGGAGACACGCTGCTCCACTGGGATGCCGCGGGCGGCGCCCTGTGCGTGGAGAGCGCGGGGCCCTGGCTCGCGTCCCTGCCCGACGCCGCCTGGGATCTGGTCCCGCCGGTGCGCCGGGCCGCCGCCGCCCTGGACTGGGACCCCGAGCACGGTGACCGCTGCCAGCACCTGGTCTTCACGTCCCCGGGCCTCGACAGCGACGGCCTGGAGCGGCTCCTGGAGTCCTGCCTGCTCACCGATGCCGAGTACGCCGCCGGGCAGGCCGCCTGGCAGCGGCTGCCGCCCGCCTTCGACACCCTCCTGGAGGTCTGACCCATGCCCCGTGAGAGCGAACGCAAGGGCGACCGCAGGAGCGGCCGGGGGGCCGCCGGGCAGCGGTCCAATCCCCTGGACCGGGCCGGAGAGACGTACGTCGACTACAAGGACACCGACCTGCTGCGGAAGTTCATCTCCGACCGCGGGAAGATCCGCAGCCGCCGTGTCACGCGCGTGACGTCCCAGCAGCAGCGGCAGCTGGCCCGGGCGATCAAGAACGCGCGCGAGATGGCACTGCTGCCGTACACGGTGTGCTGACCCGGCACGCCGCAGCCGTACCCGGTCCGTCGTGTTCGGCACCGGGGGTCGCTCGTAGGAGAGCGGCCCCCGGTTTTGTTGCATGTTGGTGCATGTTTCTTGAAACCGGGGGCATACGCGGGAACGACTTCCCGGGAGCGGGCGTCAGAGAGGGCAAGGGCTTTCGGGCAGAGCCACCGTCACGGCTGTAACCACGAGAACACCGCGTGTGCACGTGCATTTGCTCATGCATCTGTACGGAGAACAGGGTTATGATCCGGATCAGTTGACCACTGCATCAATGGCCACATCAGCCAGTGCACCACCGGGGAGCGACCTGTGGACCACGACGTGTACAACGGCATGGCCGCCACGCAGCTGCACGACGCGGCCTGGCAGAAGAGCCGGCACAGCAACTCGCAGGGCTCCTGCGTGGAGTTCGCGCGGCTTCCCGACGGTGCCGTGGCGGTGCGCAACTCCCGCTTTCCCGACGGTCCCGCGCTCGTCTACACGCGCGCCGAGATCGAGGCCATGCTGCTGGGCGTCAAGGACGGCGAGTTCGACCACCTGATCGCGAGCTGATCGCGAGCTGGTCGGGCGCTGGTCGGGAGCTGATCGGGGAGCTCATCGAGGGCCGAGGGCGGGCCCCGGCGTGGAACCAGGGCGCGCGCGGCACGGCGAACCGTCGTTACGCGTTACGCGGCACCAGTCACCAGTCACCAGTCACCAGTCACCAGTCACCCGCCACCCGTCACTCGTAGGGCGGCCGGTCCATCATCCCGTCCGGCTTCTGGAGCCGGAACAGGGCCCAGACCACCTTGCCGTCGAGCGTCCCGGCGAGCGGGTGCCAGCCCCAGCTGTCACTGAAGGAGTCGACGAGGAAAAGGCCCCGGCCCGACTCCGCCGAGAAGTCGTCCGTCTCACGGGCCACCGGGCTGTCGTGACTGGGGTCGCGCACCGCGCACACCAGTCGCTCGGTCCAGCGCATCAGATGGAGCCGGACGGGGCCGTTCTGCTCCCCGTGTCTCGGGGTGTCGGCCGGCAGCGCGTGCCGCAGGGCGTTGGTGACGAGCTCGGAGACGACCAGGCAGACGTCGTCGAAACGGTCGCCCGTGTCCCAGCCGTCGAGCGTTCTGCGGGTGAACCCCCGGGCCTCGCGCACCGCTTCGTAGCGAGGCGGCAGGGCGCAGGAGGCGGCGTTGGACACGGCCGCGGGGTCGATTGGCGGAAGGCCCTGCCGTAACGGCTCGAGCATGGTCGATCCATTCGTCCCCATGCGAGGCACTCCCGGGAATTCGCGGTCGTAGCGATGCGGCGCGGTGGTGCGGGACCATGGTTTCGGATGCGTACCGCAGATGCAAGGGCAGATGCACGTGCACGTGACCGAAATGGACCTGCCCGTACCGCTTGTTGGCCAAATTTTCCGTCATCTTCGCCCCTCCTTCACCTCACTCGACGCACGCTTTCCGCCCCCTCCGTGCATGATCCTGTGCATTTGCTGTGGCGCGATTCCGTTTCCGTAACCGGACGAGTACTGCTCGGAGTGTTTTAGTGGCAGACTTCGGCCCCTGGAGACGGTTGGGGAGGCTGGCGAACGTGAGCGCGGGAGAGCCCGGATCGGTGGTGCGGCGCATGCTGCTCGGATCACAACTCAGGCGGCTGCGTGAGACGCGGGGGATCACGCGGGAGGCGGCGGGCTACTCGATCCGCGCCTCGGAGTCGAAGATCAGCCGGATGGAACTGGGCCGGGTGAGCTTCAAGACGAGGGACGTGGAGGATCTGCTGACCCTGTACGGCATCACGGACGGACAGGAGCGCACCTCCCTGCTGTCCCTGGCCAAGGAGGCCAACGTCGCCGGGTGGTGGCACAGTTACTCCGACGTACTGCCCAGCTGGTTCCCCACCTATGTGGGCCTGGAGGGCGCCGCCTCACTCATCCGCGTGTACGAGGTGCAGTTCGTGCACGGCCTGCTGCAGACCGAGGACTACGCCCGCGCGGTCGTCCGGCGCGGCATGAAGGGCGCCGGCGAGGCGGACGTCGAGCGACGGGTGGCGCTGCGCCTGGAACGGCAGAAACACCTCGTCGCCGAGAACGCCCCGGAGTTCCACATCGTCCTGGACGAGGCCGCGCTGCGCCGTCCCTACGGCGACCGCGGGGTGATGCGCGGCCAGCTCCAGCACCTCGTCGAGATGTCCGAGCGCCCCAACGTGCGGCTGCAGATAATGCCGTTCAGCTTCGGCGGGCATTCCGGTGAGAGTGGCGCGTTCACGCTCCTCAGCTTCCCGGAGTCCGACCTGTCGGACGTCGTCTACCTGGAGCAGCTCACCAGTGCGCTCTACCTGGACAAGCACGAGGACGTCACCCAGTACGAGACGGCGCTGAAGGAACTCCAGCAGGACAGCCCGGGTCCGGACGAGAGCCGGGACCTGCTGCGAGGGCTCCTCCAACTGTCCTGAGAGCCCCTGAGCGCCACATCCTCTCCAACTCCGCTGCTGCACAAGTACGATGACGCGCAGTCAGGCGGCTCGCTCGCGGCGGCTGCGGCAGCTAGGGGATTTGAGGGATCACATGTCGTCGTACTTCACCGACCTCGCCCAGCAGTACATCGACGGCGAGTGGCGCCCGGGCACCGGCTCCTGGGACATCATCGACTTCAACCCGTACGACAACGAGAAGCTGGCCTCGATCACGATAGCCACGGTCGACGAGGTCGACGCCGCCTACCGGGCGGCCGAGCGCGCGCAGAAGCAGTGGGCGGCGACGAACCCGTACGCGCGCCGCGCGGTGTTCGAGAAGGTGCTGCGGCTCGTGGAGGACCGCGAGGCGGAGATCAGCGAGGCGATCGTCGCCGAGCTGGGCGGCACGCGTCTGAAGGCCGCCTTCGAGCTGCACCTCGCCAAGGAGTTCCTGCGTGAGGCGGTGCACCTGTCGCTGGCGCCCGAGGGCAGGATCGTCCCGTCGCCGGTCGACGGCAAGGAGAACCGCGTCTACCGGGTGCCGGTCGGTGTCGTGGGCGTCATCAGCCCCTTCAACTTCCCCCTCCTCCTCTCCCTGAAGTCGGTCGCCCCGGCCCTCGCCCTCGGTAACGGCGTCGTCCTCAAGCCGCACCAGAACACGCCGGTGGTCGGCGGCACCCTGATCGCGAAGCTCTTCGAGGACGCCGGTCTGCCGGGCGGTCTGCTGAACGTCGTGGTCACCGACATCGCGGAGATAGGCGACGCCTTCCTGGAGCACCCGGTCCCGAAGGTGATCTCCTTCACCGGATCCGACACGGTAGGCCGCCACGTGGCCACCCTCTGCGCCGCGCACTTCAAGCGCTCGGTCCTCGAACTCGGCGGCAACAGCGCCCTGGTGGTCCTCGACGACGCCGACGTCGACTACGCGGTCGACGCCGCCGTCTTCAGCCGGTACGTCCACCAGGGCCAGGTCTGCATGGCAGCCAACCGCGTCCTGGTCGACCGCTCGGTGGCCGACGAGTTCACCGAGAAGTTCGTCGCCAAGGTGAAGACCCTCAAGGCCGGCGACCCGCGCGACCCGTCGACCGTCATCGGCCCGGTGATCAACTCCTCCCAGGCGGACGCGATCGCGGGCGTCGTCGAGCAGGCGCTCGCCGAGGGCGCGACCGCGCTGGTGCGCGGTACGACCACGGACAACCTGGTGGAGCCGTCGGTCCTGACCGGACTGCCCGCCGACTCCGCCCTGCTGCGGCAGGAGGTCTTCGGCCCGGTCGCCTTCCTCGTCCCGTTCGACGGCGAGGAGGAGGCCGTACGCCTCGTCAACGACACCCCGTACGGCCTGAGCGGCGCCGTGCACACCGGGAACATCGAGCGCGGCGTCGACTTCGCCAAGCGGATCGACACCGGGATGTTCCACGTGAACGACGGGACCGTGCACGACGAGCCGATCGTGCCCTTCGGCGGCGAGAAGCAGTCCGGTAACGGCCGTCTCAACGGCGACACCATGCTGGACGCCTTCACCACGCAGAAGTGGATCTCGGTCCAGCACGGCCGGAGCGCGTTCCCCTTCTGAATCGCCCGCTGAGTCTCTCCCCAGTTCCTTCAGGACGGACCCTTGCGGACAGAGGCTGACCGCAAGGGTCCGTAGCTTGGTCAGTGTCCGGGGGAAACGCCCCGACCTCGACGAAAGGCGGCCGGCCATGGTCACCCACGTGCGATCCGAAGAGCAGGGCGACGAGCGCGGAGCGCTGCTGTCCTTCCTGGCGGAGCAGCGCGGCGGCATCCGACGGTCGGTGCTGGGCCTGACGGACGAGCAGGCGTCGTCCCGGCCCAGCGCCAGTGAGCTGTCGCTGGCCGGACTGCTCAAGCACGTCGCCGAGGTCGAGCAGGGCTGGATCGCCCGCGCCAAGCAGGAGCCGCCGGCCGTCGCACGGGACGAGTCGAACTGGCACGAGTGCTTCGCCCTGGTCGGCGACGAGACGGTCGCCTCCCAGCTGGCGTACTGGGAGAAGGTCGCCGCCGAGACGGAGGCGTTCGTCCGCTCGGTACCCAGCCTCGACGACACCTTCCCGCTGCCGAACGAGCCCTGGTACCCGCCGGACGAGCGCGTCTCGATGCGCTGGCTCTGTCTGCACCTGATCCGCGAGACGGCCCGGCACGCCGGCCACGCCGACATCGTCCGGGAGTCGCTTGACGGCGCGTCGGCCTGGGACCTGGTGGCCAGGGAGCGGGGCGGTCCCGCCTAGTCTGGACCCATGTCAGTGATCCGTCTCCTGGTGCTCGGCGCGGTCCGTCAGCACGGGCGGGCCCACGGCTACCAGGTGCGCAACGACCTGGAGTACTGGGGCGCGCACGAGTGGTCCAACGCCAAGCCCGGCTCGATCTACCACGCGCTGAAGCAGATGGCCAAGCAGGGCCTGCTGCACGCGCACGAGATCGCCCCGTCGACCGCCGGCGGCCCGCCGCGCACGGAGTACGAGATCACGCAGGCGGGCACCGAGGAGTACTTCAGCCTCCTGCGCGCATCCCTCACGGCCTACGACCAGAAACCGGACGTGCTCGCCGGGGCCCTCGGTCTGATGGTCGACCTGGAACGCGAGGAGGTGCTCGCCCTCCTGGAGGAGCGGATCCGGGCCATCGGAAAGTGGCGCAGATCCGTCACCGAGTACTACACGCCCGAGGACGGACCCGGACAGCTCGGCCACATCGGCGAGATCATGAACCTCTGGGTGCACTCGGCCGACACGGGCGCCGAGTGGACCCGCGCGCTCATCGAACGCATCCGTGGCGGCGCCTACACCTTCGCGGGTGAGGGCGAGCCGTTCGTCGGCGTCCTGGCGGAGGGTGAGCGGAACCCGTACGCGACGGAGGAGCCGCACCCGGGAGACCGCGGCTGACCTCAGGCCTGCCCACCGGTAGGGCCCGGCAGCCCAGCCCAGCCCAGCACGTCCGGCAGCTCGTGGAACCCAATCAACTAATCAAGTTTGACTAAGTCCCTCGGTGGGGATACGGTCCCGGGTGAAACAAGTAATCAAGTTTGACTAACTAGGGGGTATCAGTGGCCGACGCGGCGATCGTCGTCGAAGGGGCACGCAAGAAGTACGGCGGCAAGAACGCGCTGGACGGGCTCGACCTCACTGTCGCGCGCGGCACCGTGCACGGGGTGCTGGGTCCCAACGGCGCGGGCAAGACGACGCTGGTCCGGATCCTGTCGACCCTGCTGCGCCCCGACTCGGGCCGGGCCGAGGTGGCTGGACACGACGTCGCCGCCGACGCGTACGCCGTACGGCTGCGCATCGGCCTGCTCGGCCAGCACGCGGCGCTCGACGAGGAGCTGGGCGGCCGGCAGAACCTGGAGCTGTTCGGCCGCCTCCACCACCTGGGCGCCCGGCGGGCACGCGCGCGTGCCGACGAACTCCTGGCGCGCTTCGGCCTCACGGACACCGGACGCAAGCCGGTCAGTGCCTACAGCGGCGGAATGCGGCGCCGCCTGGACCTCGCCGCGTCCCTGATCACCGACCCGGAGGTGCTCTTCCTGGACGAACCGACCACCGGCCTGGATCCGCGGGGCCGCGCCGAGGTGTGGGACTCGGTCCGCTCCCTGGTCGGCGGCGGTACGACGGTCCTGCTCACCACCCAGTACCTGGAGGAGGCCGACCAGCTCGCCGACCGCATCTCGGTCGTCGACGCCGGCCGGGTGGTCGCCGACGGCACGGCGGACGAGCTGAAGGCCGCCACCGGCGGCGACCGCGTCGACGTCGTCCTGCGCGACGCCGGCCAACTGGACACCGCGGCCGCCCTCCTGCCGCTCACCGGCGTCCGCGTCGACGCCGACCGCCGGCTGCTCAGCGCACCGGTCACCGACCGTATGGCGGCGCTCTCCGGTGTCGTACGGGCGCTGGAGGAAGCCGGTCTGGAGGCGGAGGACGTGGCCCTGCGCCGCCCGACCCTGGACGAGGTCTTCCTGCACCTCACCGACAGCACGAAGGAGGCCGTGTGAGTACCGGCGTGAGCACGAACACCGTCACGAAGCCCATGGCGTACGCCCTGACCGACTCGTGGACCATGACCCGCCGGGAGCTTGCCCGCTGGGGGCGGCAGCCGGTCACGGTCGTCGTCAACCTGGTCTTCCCGGTCATGCTGCTGCTGATGTTCGGCTACCTGGTCGGCGGCGGCCGGGGCGTGAGCGGCGACTACGTCGACTACCTGGTCCCCGGGATGCTGGCCCTCACCATGGCCTTCGGTCTGGAAGGCACCATGATCGCCGTCACCCAGGACATCAACAAGGGCGTCGTCGACCGTTTCCGCTCCCTGCCGATGACCAACGGCGCGGTCCTGGTCGGCCGTTCGGCCGCCGACATGCTCCAGTCGGCGCTCGTTCTCACCGTGCTGATCGCGGTCGGGTACGCGCTCGGCTGGCGGGCCCACGGCGGTCCGGGCGCCTTCCTGGGCGCGGTGGGCCTGCTGCTGCTCTTCCGGTTCGCCATGCTCTGGATCGGCATCTTCCTGGCCCTGGTGGCGGGCAGGCCCGAGATGGTGCAGGCGGTGCAGATCCTGGTCTGGCCGGTCGGCTTCCTCTCCAACGCCTTCGCCGCGCCGGACTCCATGCCCGGCTGGCTGGGCACGGTCGTCGAGTGGAACCCGATGTCCCAAACCGCCACGGCCGTACGCGACCTCTTCGGCGGCCCCGGCGGCGAGTCCGGCCACGTGTGGGCGGCGGTCGTCTGGCCGCTGGCCCTGCTCGCGGTGTTCTTCCCGCTGGCGGTGGGGAGGTTCGCGCGGCTCAGCCGCTGAGTGCGCGGACGTCAGCGACCCGCCCTGCCGTCCGCATGCGCGAGGAGACGGGCACCTCTGCTCTCCGCGATCCGCTTCACGTCGGTCAGGGCCTCGCTCATGCGGGCAAGGACGTAGCGGAGCTGGCCGGACGTCACGTCCGGGTCGTCCAGCATGTCGGCCACGTGGTCGAGGAGGTCGCCGGCCATGTCGAGCTGGACGCTCTCGACGGTGTCGGCGGCCCGGGAGAGGCGACCGCTGCCGTCGGTCAGGAGGTAGCAGGGCTTGCCTTCGGGGCCGGTCCAGGGCAGGAGTCGGGCAGGGGTGAGGGCGTGGTGTGTCATGCGGTCAGCCCCAGGGCGTGAGTCGGGTGCGAGTGCGGGTGGAGGCGGATGCCGACGCCCTGCGGGGCGATCAACAGGGAGCGGCGCCGGGCTTGTCGGCGCCGTTCCTGCTCTCGGCGCTCGTGCGCGATGACGTAGGGGCGAACGAGGTTGTGGTCCTCGCCGCGAAGAGGACGTGCGCCGAACCGGTGCGGGAGCGGTCCTTCGGTGGGCGGGGGCGAAGGGTCGTATCCGTCCCGTGCGTCGAGGCGACGTCGTCCCGTACCAGGGGCGACAAGGCTGAGCAGCGGTTCGAAAAGGCGGGCGATGAGGCCGAGCATGGCATGACTCCGTGATCGATGTCGCGGTCTGTAGCGATCGACATACAGAGTGAAACGCCCCGGACTAGGCTCACCAGGGGGTTGTAGGTGACAGAGCATTTGTCACGGAGGAGTTGATCTCGTGGGCACCAACTACGGCGAGTGGCTCAAGGAACAGCGCGAAGCGGCGGGGCTGACGCAACAGCAGTTGGCCGAGGCGGCGGTCATGACTCGAACGCACATCGCGCACATCGAGGCGGGACGCCGGGTGCCGTCGCGGGAGGACGCGCGGCGCCTGGACAACGCGCTGGGCACGGGGAATGTGCTGAGCCGGTTTCTGCCGCAGGAGGAGGCGGCCGTTGCGGACTACTTCGAGTCAGCCCGCCTGCTCGAACAACAGGCGGTGATGATCCGGGAGTTCGCGCTGTCGTTCGTCCCGGGCATCCTTCAGACCGAAAGGTACGCGCGTGCGGTTCTGAGCACGTCGTTCCCTCCGGTGAGTGAAGAGGAATGTGACAGGCTCGTTGTCACACGCCTGGAACGGGCGAAGGTCCTGGACGATCGGGTGACGCCCGTAGTGTGGGCGCTGCTGGACGAGGGAGTGCTGCGGCGCCGGATCGGCGGGCCAGGTGTTATGGCTGAGCAGCTCAGTCACCTTGTGCGTCTTGCCGAGAGCGGGCGGATCCAGGTGCACGTCCTGCCGTTTGCCCTGGGAGTTCACCCACTGCTGAGCAATATGCTCACGCTGATGTGGTTCGAGGACCAGCCGCCGGTGGCCTACGGTGAAGGCCTGTGGATGGGACGGGTACATGACTCCCCGTCCATCGTCCAGGAAATTCAGCATCGCTACGATTTCGCGCTGGGCAATGCCCTGCCTCTGAAGGAATCCCTGGCTCTGCTCAGGGCGACAGCAAGGGACTGCGAACGTCATGACCGACCGAGTCATACCGAGCACGGCAGCGCTGGCGGGGTGGCGTAAGTCCTCCTACAGCAACGACCAGGGCGGCAGCTGCCTCGAAGTCCTCGACGGCCACCGCCGGGGCGTCCCCGTACGCGACTCGAAGAATCCCCACGGACCCGCCGTGATCGTCCCGGCGTCCGCGTGGTCGAGGTTCGTCACGGCGGTCGGGAGCGGCGGCTTTCCCTCCTGACCGCCCGCTGACTTACGAGCACGCGTCCGCTCCAGCGCGGAGCGTACGAGAATCTCGCCACCGCTCGTAGGGCGAGCGGGGCGAGATCTCGTGGTCGGCGGGCACCGGGTGTCAGCGGTGTCCGCGGCGCATGGGGACCAGGTTGCCGCGCCGGTGGGCGGCGATGAGCATGGGGATCGCGATCAGCACGCTGATGATGACGGGCACGATCGACGCCTCGAGGCCGAAGTCTCCGCCGGTCACCAGGTCGGGGCCGGTCGGAGTGGTGATCATCAGGCCCTCCGAGGCGTGGCCGGAGACGGGGATGCCGATCAGGCCCAGGCCGGTGTTCCAGGCGAAGTGCAGGCCCACGACGAACCAGATGTTGCGCGTCCACAGGAACGCGGCACCGAGGAGGATGCCGGCCTCGATGGCGATCGCGGTCGAACTCCACAGCGTGGCGCCCGGGTTGGCCGCGTGCAGTCCGCCGAACAGTGCCGCGGTGATCGCCAGAGCCGCCCAGCTGCCGCACAGCTTCTCCAGTGCCTGGAGGGCGAGGCCGCGGAAGAGCAGTTCCTCGGTCACGGCGGCGCCGACCTGTATCGCGGCCATGCTCGCCACGATCGACAGGCCGTTACCGGGCCGTTCGTCGAACGAGAACTCGGTGAGGAGCGTGAGCATCGACACGGTGATGAGAGCGAAGCCGATCGCGACACCGAACAACGTCTGGGTCACGGCCCCCGACCTGGCGATCTCCGGTACGTCCCGCCGGGCGAGGTGGCGCATGACCGCCCAGTAGACGACAACCGCCACGACCGCACCCACGACGGCGACCACTCCACCCGCCGCGACCAGGCTGGACGCCAGGCCCACACCCACTATCCCGGTCAGCATCCAGCCGAGGGGAGACCGGAGGAAGCGGCCGCCCTTCTGGAGTGTGGGCTGGGGGGACGCGGTGCGCGTGGTACTCATGGTGACCTCCGTATGGATCGGCCGGGCGCCTTCCGCGACCTGCCAAGAACGCTACGAGAGCGGCGACGTCTGCGAATCACCCCTGGGTGGACAGCTCCGAGTAGCTCCGACGGGGGACATGGGGGACACGGGAGTCACCGGCGCCGGACGCCGCGCAAGGCGGGGCGTACACGGTCCGGCACCCGGGACCGCATCGGACTTGCACCTCACGTCACGTGAGGCGGCAGCGTGGAGGGCGTCAGAGAAGGGAGCGGAAGTGAGCTACTCCGTGGGACAGGTCGCCGGCTTCGCCGGAGTGACGGTGCGCACCCTGCACCACTACGACGACATCGGTCTGCTCGTACCCAGCGAGCGCAGCCACGCGGGCCACCGGCGGTACGGCGACGCCGACCTCGACCGGTTGCAGCAGATCCTGTTCTACCGAGAGCTCGGCTTCCCGCTCGACGAGGTCGCCGCCCTGCTCGACGATCCGGCCGCGGACCCGCGCGCGCACCTGCGCCGCCAGCACGAGCTGCTGACCGCCCGGATCGAGAAGCTGGAGAAGATGGCGGCGGCCGTGGAGCACGCCATGGAGGCACACAGCATGGGCATCAACCTCACGCCCGAGGAGAAGTTCGAGGTCTTCGGCGACTTCGACCCCGACGAGCACCAGGAGGAGGTGCGCGAACGCTGGGGCGACACCGACGCGTACCGCCAGTCGCAGCAGAAGACCGCCTCGTACACCAAGGAGGACTGGCAGCGCATCCAGAACGAGACCGACGAGCTCACCCGGCGCTTCGTCGCCCTGATGGAGGCGGGTGAGTCCGCCGGCTCCGAGGCGGCCATGGACGCCGCCGAGGACCACCGGCTGGGGATCGCCCGCAATCACTACGACTGCGGGTACGAGATGCACACCTGCCTGGGCGAGATGTACGTGTCGGACGAGCGTTTCACGCAGAACCTCGACGCGGCCCGGCCGGGCTTCGCCGTCTACCTGCGCGACGCGATCCTCGCCAACGCCGCCCGGCACACCTCCTGATTTTGGTGGTCGTGGCCCGGGACGCTCCGGATCACTCCCGGGCCACGACCACCGCCGTCCCGTACGCGCACACCTCGGTGCCCACGTCCGCCGCCTCCGTCACGTCGAAGCGGAAGGCGAGTACCGCGTTGGCACCCCGCGCGCGTGCCTGCTCGACGAGCCGGTCCATGGCCTGGTTACGGGTCTCGACCAGCGTCTTGGTGAGACCGCGCAGCTCACCGCCGACCAGCGACTTCAGCCCGGCACCGATCTGGCTCCCCAGGTGCCGGGAGCGCACGGTCAGTCCGAAGACCTCCCCGAGCACCTCCTGCACGCGGTGGCCCGGCAGGTCGTTCGTGGTGACGACGAGCACTTCGGGCTGCGGGCCCTGGCCGCCGCCGTATTCTTCAATACCCATGGTTCTCAGGTTTCCCCCGGGGAGCGCACAGTGCACCCCGAGGACCCCCGTGGAACCTGGACCGCCACGGCCGCGTTGTACGTTTGGGCAGCCAGGTCCAGCCCGTCTCCCCCAGCAGCAGGAGCCACAATCCCGTGACCACGCTTGCGCTCGGCCCCGAGTGGCTCAGCCCGGACTATCTGATCGAGACCTTCGCTCTACCGGGCATCCTGCTCATCGTCTTCGCCGAGTCCGGACTCTTCGCCTTCCTGCCCGGCGACTCGCTGCTGTTCACGGCGGGTCTCTTCGTGGCCGAGGGCAGTTACATCACGCAGCCGCTGTGGCTGGTGTGCACCCTGATCGTGCTGGCCGCCGTCATCGGTGACCAAGTGGGCTACATGATCGGCAAGTTCTTCGGTCCCAAGCTCTTCAGCCGTCCGAACTCCAAGCTCTTCAAGCGGGAGAACCTGGACAAGGCCCACGAGTTCATGGAGAAGTACGGTCCCAAGGCGATCGTCCTGGCCCGCTTCGTGCCGATCGTGCGCACCTTCGCCCCCATCGTGGCGGGCGCCGGCCGCATGCAGTACCGCACCTTCCTCACGTACAACATCATCGGTGGCGTGGCCTGGGGCTCCGGTGTCACCCTCGCGGGCTACTGGCTCGGCCAGATCGAGTTCATCCGGACCAACGTCGAGCCGATCCTCGTCCTGATCGTCGTGCTCTCGGTCGTCCCGATCGCCATCGAGTACCTCCGCGAGCGGGGCAAGAAGAAGCGCGCCGCCGTGGCCGGGCCGACCGAGCCGCAGCCGATGCCGACACCATCGGCGTCGCCGTTCCAGCAGCAGTACCCGGTCCTGGACGATGCCACGACCCAGCTCCGCCGCGTGGACCCGCACCCGGTCCAGCAGCCGCAGCACCAGCCGCCGCCGCACCAGCCCCAGCAGTCGTACGGCCAGGGATACGGCAACCAGGCCTACGGCCAGCAGCCGCCGCCGGCCCAGCAGCAGCCGTCGGCCCAGCAGCCGCCATACACCCAGCAGCAGCCGTACACCCAGCAGTACCCGCAGAACTACGGTCAGCAGCCTTACGGCGACCAGCCCCAGCAGTACGGCGACCAGAACCCGTACAACCAGGGCCGCTGAACCGACGCCCCGGGTTCGCGGGGCCGTACCGACGTGCGGCCCCGCCACGTGGGCGGTGATCAGCCACGACGCCACGACGCGTCCGCACGCGTCGTCGTACCGCGCACCCGCCCCCCTCGGGCGTCCACGGCCGCCGAGGCCGGCTAGAAGCCACGGGTCCGCTTCGCCGCCCGCCTGCCGGCGGCGCTCGCCGCGCCCGGCACTCTCAGGAACAGCCGCGAGATCTCCCCACCGAGGTTCACCCCGATGGCGATGGCCATGGCGAGGGCCACGGCCGTCGACAGGGACACCAGCCCCTTGTCGACCTTGCTCTGCGCGATCGCCAGCAGCCCGAAGTACGTCGCCGAACCGGGCAGCAGTGGCCCGATCGCCGCGGTCGTGTACGGCAGCGCCGACGCGAACCGGTACCGGGACATGAGCTGCCCGAACAGGCCCACCAGCCCTGCCGCGGCGGCCGTGGACGCCACCGGCGAGATGCCGCCGGCGATGTGCATCGCGCCGTACACGATCCAGGCGACGCCCCCGTTCAGGGTGACCGCCAACACGGTGGAACGTTCCTGCTGGAGCAGGATCGCGAAGGCCAGCGACAGCAGCATCGCCGCGCCGATCTGGACGAGGGGCTCGTCGCCCGTGCCCAGCTGGGCGTCCGGATTGAGCTCGGCGCCCAGCTGGACGCCGAAGTACAGCACGATCAGCACCCCGGCGACGATGCTGACGAAGAAGTACATGACCTCGAGCAGGCGCGCGGACGCGGTGATGTAGAAGCCGGTCAGCCCGTCCTGCACCCCCGCCACCAGGGCCCGTCCCGGCAGCAGGGCGAACAGGCCACCCGTGATCACCGCGGACGCCTTCACGTCGACGTGGACCAGCGTCAGCATGATCCCCATCGCGGCCGGCGGCATCGCGGCCACCGCGAACTGGTAGAACTCCGGCAGCCCGCGCCCGGCGCACAGCCAGGCCAGCCGGTCACCGAGCATCGAGCCGAGCATGGCCGCGACGAACACCGTCGGCCCACCGCCCACCAGTACCGACGCCGCGCCCGCGAGCAGCCCGCTCGCCGTGGTCAGCACCCAGGTGGGGTACGGGTGCCGGTTGCGGCGCATCTCCGCGAGGCGCCGGTAGGCCTCCTCCAGGGAGATGGTCGTGTCCGGGTCGCTGAGGTCGTCCACCAGGTGGAATACGGCCGCGAGCCGCGTGTAGTCGGTGCCCCGGCGGCGTACCGTCCGCGACGCCGTGACCGGGTCCTCGACCAGGGACGGCTGATGGGAGATCGACAGCAGGGTGAAGGTGACGTTCGGCTCGCAGCGGTCCAGACCGTAGGAGCGGCACACGGCGAACATCGCCGCCTCCACGTCCTCGGCGCCCTCACCGCCCGCCAGCAGCAGTTCCCCGATACGCAGGGTCAGGTCGAGCACGCGCGGCACGGCGGGGCCGGTCTCGTCGTCGTGCCGCTGCGCCGTCTCGGGTGCCGGCCGCTCGGCCACCGGCATGCGCAGCATCGTGCGCATCCGGTCCTGCCAGGGCACGTCGGTGAGCTTCACCGCGGGGAAGCCGCTCGCCGGCGTGAACGCGGCCGCGGTCCAGGCGTGGTAGGTACTCGGCAGGATGAACGCCGATCCCTCGCCCTCCGCGGACGGGGCCGGAGTCACATCCAGCCCTTCGGGCAGCGTGAACTCCGAGGTCGTCTCGGCCTCCGTGCCGGCGGGCCGCGGGACGGCCAGTCCCTGCGGGATCTCGAACTCGGACGTCGTCGACGACTCGCCCTCGATCGACGCCCCCACTGAGCCGGGCGGCCGGAAGGCACTGTGGGCCTCGTCCGACTGCGGCTTGCGGTCCTCCGCCTCCGTCACCTGCGCAACGCTCCCTGTTCCGAACACCCTCCTGCCTGTAGCCCTCAGTATGCGTACCCAAACGTGAACGGGCCGCACGCCTCACGCGTGCGGCCCGTTACGGGTGTGGTTCCCGATCAGTGATCAGTGGCCGCCCTGGTCCTTGAAGCGCTTGTAGGACCGCTCGATCTCGGCCTCGGCGTCGGTGCGGCCGACCCAGTCGGCGCCCTCGACGGACTTGCCGGGCTCCAGGTCCTTGTAGACCTCGAAGAAGTGCTGGATCTCCAGGCGGTCGAACTCCGACACGTGGTGGATGTCACGCAGGTGCTCCACACGCGGGTCGGTCGACGGGACGCACAGCAGCTTGTCGTCGCCGCCGGCCTCGTCCGTCATCCGGAACATGCCGATCGCGCGGCAGCGGATGAGGCAGCCCGGGAAGGTCGGCTCGTCCAGGATGACCAGCGCGTCGAGCGGGTCACCGTCCTCGCCGAGGGTGTTCTCGACGAAGCCGTAGTCGGTCGGGTAGGCGGTCGAGGTGAAGAGGCGGCGGTCCAGGCGGATACGACCGGTCTCGTGGTCCACCTCGTACTTGTTCCGCGAACCCTTCGGGATCTCGATCGTGACGTCGAACTCCACCGGACGCTCCTCCATGATCAGCACATAGTTCTGGTGGTTAAGTGTCCCTCACGCAGGTGGGTGATCGCGAAAGGGGCTGGTGATAGTGCCAGAGCTGAGGCCTTGGCGGGCCGCGAGACCGCACGTGGTGCGGGCCGCGGGCGCCGTACGACCGCGTTTCGCACGCGCCGCGCGGGCCGCCGGACCGCCTCTCGCACGGTTCGCACGAGCCGCGGCGCCGCAGTTCGCGCGGGTCACGAGGCCGAAGACCTGGCAGTACACCGCCGGTGCCGCCACCGCCGGGCTGGCACTGGCCGCCGGTGTGGTGACCGCCGCCGGCCCCTGGGACTCCACGGGTCAGCGTACGGCCGAGCGGGACCGGGCCGTCGCACTGGAGCACACGGGTGGCGTAGATCACGATCGCGGATCCGGGGGTTCCGGTACGGCGCTCGGGGCGCCTCGCCCCGCGCCGAGTGCCGCCTCCGTCCTGGCCGGCCTCGGCGGGGCCGCCGGCGAGGTGCCGGGCGGAGCCGAGGCGGCCCCGGACGGCACGGACCTCTCCGACGTCCTCGGGCCCCTGATGGACGACCCGGCGCTCGGCCCCCGCCCCGCGGCGGCCGTCGTCGACCTCACCACCGGCAAGCGCCTCTACGCCCTCGGCGCCGACGTCCCCCTCACCCCCGCCTCCACCACCAAGATCGCCACCGGCGTCGCGGCCCTCACCGCTCTCGGCGCCGACCACCGCCTCACCACCCGCACGGCCCTGGAGGCAGGCACCGGCGAACTCGTCCTGATCGGCGGCGGCGACCCCACCCTCACCGCGCGCGAGGACGCCCGGGGCCTCGCCAGCCTGCGCGTCCTCGCCGAGCGGACGGCCACCGCCCTGAAGAAGCGGGACGTGCGCGAGGTGACGCTGTCGTACGACACGACGCTCTACGCCGGTGATGAGGCGCACCCGATAGGGGTGAACGAGAACCTCGCTTCCGTCACCGCCCTGATGGCCGACGAGGGCCGCACCGACGACTCCACCAGCGGCCCCGTCCCGCGCGTGCCCGACCCGGCCGCCGACGCCGCCCGCGCCTTCGCGGACTTCCTGGGGAAATACGGCATCACCGCGTCGAACCCCGGCCCCTCAAAGGCGACCGACCGCGCCGACACCCTCGCCACCGTCTCCTCGCCCCCGCTGTCGGCCCTGGTCGAGCGCATGATGACCCACAGCGACAACGACCTCGCCGAGGCGCTGGTCCGCCACACCGCCCTGGCGACCGGTGAACCCGCCGACTTCGACGGTGTGTCCGCCGCCGTCCCGGCCCGCCTGGCCCAGCTCGGCCTGCCCGTGCACGGCTCGCGGTTCCACGACGGCAGCGGCCTGGACCGCACCGACCGGATCACCGCCGACCTGCTCACCGCGATGCTGGCGAAGGCGGCCGACCCGGCCCGCCCCGAGCTCCGCCCGGTCCTCACCGGCCTCCCCGTCGCCGGCTTCACCGGC
Organism: Streptomyces marokkonensis; assembly: GCF_039539045.1. Lineage (NCBI taxonomy): Bacteria > Bacillati > Actinomycetota > Actinomycetes > Kitasatosporales > Streptomycetaceae > Streptomyces > Streptomyces marokkonensis. Next base: position 31,915 of record NZ_BAABCQ010000030.1, on the reverse strand, counting down.
ACGCTGGCCGGCCGCTACACGGACGGCACGGCCGGCCTCGTACGCGCCAAGACCGGCACCCTGACGGGCGTCAACACCCTCGCCGGCACCACGGTCTCCGCCGACGGCCGCCTCCTGGCCTTCGCCTTCCTGGCCGGCGACACGACGGACGCGTGGGCGGCCGAGGCGGCCTTGGACCGCTTGGCGACGACTCTGACGACGTAGCCGGGGGCAGCCGTGCGGGCGCCCCGACGAGGGGTCTCCCTCCGCCGGAGGCGCCTTGCGGCACCGGGCCGTGCACCCGCCCCCACCCGGGACCAACACCGGTCTCCCACAGGGCATCGGCCACCCCACCGCCCGCCACAGCCTGCCCCCGACGGCAGCGCTCACGTACCGTTGACGCATGACGAGCATCGGCGCATCTTCCGGCATGGTCGACTGGAATCTCGCGGTGGCGACCGCGACCCGGCTCGTACGGCCGGGCCCCGAAGTGAGCCGCGACGAGGCCAGGGCCGTCGTCGCGGAACTTCGCCGCCATGCCAAGGCCTCGGAGGGGCACGTCCGGGGCTTCACCCGGATGGCCACCGAGGAGGCCCACGACACCCCCGTCCTCGTCGTCGACCGCCCCGGATGGGTCCGGGCGAACGTCGCCGGGTTCCGGGAGATCCTGGGCCCCCTGCTGGAGAAGATGCAGGAGCGGCGCGGCAGCGGCGCCGGCAACGCGGTCCTCGGCGCCGTCGGCGGCAAGGTCACCGGCGTGGAGCTGGGCATGCTGCTGTCGTTCATGTCCTCCCGCGTCCTCGGCCAGTACGAGACCTTCGCCCCGGCCACCCGGGAACTGCCCGCCGGTGCGAACGGCGGCGGCCGGCTGCTGCTGGTCGCACCGAACATCGTGCACGTCGAGCGCGAACTGGACGTCGACCCCCACGACTTCCGTCTCTGGGTGTGTCTGCACGAGGAGACGCACCGCACGCAGTTCACCGCGGTGCCCTGGCTGCGCGACCACCTGGAGGGCGAGATCCAGTCGTTCCTCGCGGAGACCGACGTCGATCCCACGACCCTGCTGGAGCGGGTCCGCGAGGCCGCCCAGACGCTGGCCGGCGGCCGGCCCGAGGCGGAGGAGGACGACGGCGGCAGGTCCCTGGTCGAGCTGGTGCAGACGCCGGCCCAGCGGGAGGTCCTCGGCCGTCTCACCGCCGTGATGTCCCTGCTGGAGGGCCACGCCGACTTCGTGATGGACGGGGTCGGCCCGGCGATCGTGCCGAGCGTCGGGGAGATCCGCGAGAAGTTCCAGCAGCGCCGCGCCAAGGGCGCCTCCCGCCTCGACCTGGCGCTGCGCAAGCTGCTCGGACTGGACGCCAAGCTCCGTCAGTACCGGGACGGCGAACGCTTCGTGCGGGCCGTCGTCGACGAGTGCGGCATGGACGGCTTCAACCGGGTGTGGACCTCGCCCAACACCCTCCCCACCAAGTCGGAGATCGCCAAACCGGCGGACTGGATCGCACGGGTGCACCGCAAACCGGAGTCGTGAGCTCCGCGGGCAGGGCGTGAAACGAATCCGGTCGACGGCAGTCGAACGCCCCTCCAATCACCCGTCCGAGGGACCGTGGGGCCTCGGCAGGCGTGCGATGCTCAGGGAACGGCCCGTTTCTGTCACCATCTACGTACTCTGCGTGACCGGATCTCGGGCTCACCCCCGAAAACTTCATGAAGGGCACCGGACATGGGTCCCCATCCTGCGGTCGCGGCGATACGCCTGGCGGTCCGCCGCGTCCTCCACGACATCCTCACCGAACCGAACACCGCGGCCGGCGTTCCCGCCGCGACGGCCGCCGACCCCGCGCCCGGTCCCGCGCACAACCGGGCGGTCGATCGCGCGGCCGGTCCCGCACACCACCGCGCGGCAGACCGCGCGGCCGGGCTTCCGACGTCCCCGCTCGTGCTCGTGGCCTGCTCCGGCGGCGCGGACTCGATGGCGCTCGCCTCCGCCCTCGCCTTCGAGGCTCCCCGGCTCGGTGTCCGCGCCGGCGGCGTCACCGTCGACCACGGCCTGCAGAACGGCTCGGACCTGCGCGCCGAAGAGGTCGTCCTGCGCCTGCGCGAGCTCGGCCTGGACCCCGTCGAGGCCACCGCCGTCACCGTCGGCCGCGGGGGAGGGCCCGAGGCCGCGGCCCGCGACGCCCGCTACGCCGCCCTGGACGCCGCCGCCGCCCGCCACGGCGCCGCCGCCGTCCTGCTCGGCCACACCCGTGACGACCAGGCCGAGACCGTCCTGCTGGGCCTCGCCCGCGGCTCCGGCATCCGCTCCCTGTCGGGCATGGCCGCGGTCTCGGGGGCCGGCGGCCGTTACCGGCGCCCCTTCCTCCAGGTCGACCGGCAGACCGCCCGCAAGGCCTGCATGGTCCAGTCCCTGCCCGTCTGGGACGATCCGCACAACGCCGACCCGGCGTACACGCGTTCCCGGCTGCGCCACGAGGGCCTGCCCGCCCTGGAGAAGGCGCTCGGCAAGGGCGTCGTCGAGGCCCTCGCCCGTACGGCCCAACTCTCCCGGGACGACGCCGACGCCCTCGACACCTGGGCCCGCCAGGCCGAGCCCGGCGTCCGCGACGCCACGGGCGTACTGGAGTGCGCCAAGCTCTACGCCCTCCCGCCCGCCGTACGCCGCCGGATCCTGCGCCGCGCCGCCATCGACGCGGGCGCTCCGGCCGGCGCGCTGTTCGCCCGCCACATCGAGGAAGTCGACCGGCTGATCACCGGCTGGCGCGGTCAGGGGGCCATCAACCTCCCCGGCAGAGTCGTCGCCCAGCGGCAGGGTGGCAGACTGGTGATTCGGCAAGGCTGAATCCGGCCCTCCCACCGATCCGCGTATGGATCGCCGGGCGCTCCGGAGTGGCCGGTGGGACGACCGAAAGTGATGCGGGTGGACGCGAACGACATGGGTGCCGACCTCGAGAAGGTACTCATCACCAAGGAAGAGATCGACGCGAAGCTGGCCGAGCTGGCCGCGAAGATCGACGCGGAGTACGCGGGCAAGGACCTGCTCATCGTCGGTGTCCTCAAGGGCGCCGTGATGGTCATGGCCGACCTGGCGCGCACGCTGTCCACCCCGGTCACGATGGACTGGATGGCGGTGTCCTCTTACGGCGCGGGCACCCAGTCCTCCGGAGTGGTGCGGATCCTCAAGGACCTCGACACCGACATCAAGGGCAGGCACGTCCTGATCGTCGAGGACATCATCGACTCCGGCCTGACCCTCTCCTGGCTGATCTCCAATCTCGGCTCGCGCGAGCCCGCCTCCCTCAAGGTGTGCACCCTGCTGCGCAAGCCCGACGCCGCGAAGGTCGCCATCGACGTGGAGTGGGTCGGTTTCGACATCCCCAACGAGTTCGTCGTCGGATACGGGCTCGACTACGCCGAGAAGTACCGGAACCTTCCGTTCGTCGGTACGCTCGCGCCCCACGTCTACGGCGGCTGACCCGGCCTCGTAGCCTGTTCCACGGCGTTTCGGGGGCGGCCGGGAACCCCTGGGGCCCCCGCGCCGTTGAGCATGCAGACGGGGCGCCGACCGTCCCGTGCGGCTGAGGGCCGCCGGGCTGGGGTACCGTCAGAAGAACTGTCTTATCAAACTCACTATGGCAGGAGGGACGGGGCGCCACCGCTCCGTGTGGATGGACGTGAAGCGATACTTCCGTGGGCCAATCATGTGGATCGTGCTGGCCGTCCTTGCCGTGGTCGTGTTGATGCAGGTCGTCGGCTCGTCCGGCGGCTACAAGACGGTGGACACCGGCCAGGTCGTCCAGGCGATCAACGACAACAGGGTCGAGTCGGCCAAGCTGACCACCGGCGACGAGCAGAACATCAAGGTTCAGCTCAAGGACGGCGAGAAGGTCAAGGACAGCTCGAAGATCCAGGCGAGCTACATCGGCGACCAGGGCGTCGACATCGCCAATACGCTGCAGAACAAGTACCAGGACAAGCAGATCCCCGACGGCTACACGGTGTCGCCGTCGAAGCAGAACCCGTTCGTCGGGCTCCTGATCACCCTGCTTCCCTTCGTCCTCATCGTGGTCATCTTCCTGTTCCTGATGAACCAGATGCAGGGCGGCGGCTCCCGCGTCATGAACTTCGGCAAGTCCAAGGCGAAGCTCATCACCAAGGACACCCCGAAGACGACGTTCTCGGACGTCGCCGGTTCGGACGAGGCCGTCGAGGAGCTCCACGAGATCAAGGAGTTCCTGCAGGAGCCGGCCAAGTTCCAGGCCGTGGGCGCCAAGATCCCCAAGGGCGTGCTGCTGTACGGCCCGCCCGGCACCGGCAAGACCCTGCTCGCGCGTGCCGTCGCGGGCGAGGCGGGCGTGCCGTTCTACTCGATCTCCGGTTCCGATTTCGTCGAGATGTTCGTCGGTGTCGGTGCCTCCCGGGTCCGTGACCTGTTCGAGCAGGCCAAGGCGAACGCGCCGGCCATCGTCTTCGTCGACGAGATCGACGCGGTCGGCCGCCATCGCGGCGCCGGCCTCGGCGGCGGTCACGACGAGCGCGAGCAGACCCTGAACCAGCTGCTCGTCGAGATGGACGGCTTCGACGTGAAGGGCGGCGTGATCCTGATCGCCGCGACGAACCGTCCGGACATCCTCGACCCGGCGCTGCTGCGCCCCGGCCGCTTCGACCGGCAGATCGCCGTCGACCGTCCGGACATGCAGGGCCGTCTGGAGATCCTCAAGGTCCACCAGAAGGGCAAGCCGGTCGCTCCCGACGTCGACCTGTCGGCCGTCGCCCGCCGTACCCCCGGCATGACCGGTGCCGACCTGGCCAACGTGCTGAACGAGGCCGCGCTGCTGACGGCCCGCAGCAACCAGAAGCTGGTCGACAACCACATGCTGGACGAGGCGATCGACCGTGTGGTCGCGGGCCCGCAGAAGCGGACCCGGATCATGTCGGACAAGGAGAAGAAGATCACCGCGTACCACGAGGGCGGACACGCCCTGGTCGCGGCGGCCTCACCGAACTCCGACCCGGTCCACAAGATCACGATCCTGTCCAGAGGCCGGGCCCTCGGTTACACGATGGTGCTCCCGGACGAGGACAAGTACTCGACCACGCGCAACGAGATGCTCGACCAGCTCGCCTACATGCTGGGCGGCCGCGCGGCCGAGGAACTGGTCTTCCACGACCCGACGACCGGTGCCGCCAACGACATCGAGAAGGCCACCAGCGTGGCCCGCGCGATGGTCACCCAGTACGGCATGACCGAGCGCCTCGGTGCGATCAAGTTCGGTGGCGACAACTCCGAGCCGTTCCTGGGACGCGAGATGGGGCACCAGCGCGACTACTCGGAAGAGGTCGCCGCGCTGGTCGACGAAGAGGTCAAGAAGCTCATCGAGACGGCGCACAACGAGGCCTGGGAGATCCTGGTCGAGAACCGCGACGTCCTCGACAACCTCGTCCTCGCCCTGCTGGAGAAGGAGACGCTCGGCAAGGAGGAGATCGCCGAGGTCTTCTCCCAGATCGTCAGGCGCCCGGCCCGGCCCGCCTGGACCGGTTCCTCCCGCCGCACACCCTCGACCCGTCCGCCGGTGCTCTCCCCGAAGGAGCTCGCCCTGACGAACGGAGCGAACGGCGCGACGGCGGCGATCTCCACCACCAAGAGCGCCACGCCGGAGCCGGCCCCGGCCCCGGCTCCGGAACGAGCCCCGGAGGACCGCCCGGAGAGCTGACCCAGCCACTCCCGGCGGCCCCACCAGGCCCGGAATGTAAGCCGCGCCCCCCAGGTTCTAGCCTTGGGGGGCGCGGCATTTCCGTATGCCGACCGCAGGACAGGACAGGAACGAGGCACCAGATGACCGACCCCGTGACGCTGGACGGCGAGGGCCAGATCGGCGAGTTCGACGAGAAGCGGGCCGAGAACGCCGTACGAGAGCTGCTCATCGCGGTCGGCGAGGACCCGGACCGCGAGGGTCTGAAGGAGACACCCGGACGGGTGGCGCGGGCGTACAAGGAGATATTCGCGGGTCTGTGGCAGCAGCCCGAGGACGTGCTGACGACGACGTTCGACCTGGGGCACGACGAGATGGTCCTGGTGAAGGACATCGAGGTGTTCTCGACGTGTGAGCACCACCTGGTGCCGTTCCGCGGTGTGGCGCACGTCGGCTACATCCCGTCCACCAGCGGCAAGATCACCGGCCTGTCCAAGCTGGCCCGTCTCGTGGACGTCTACGCCCGCCGCCCACAGGTGCAGGAACGTCTCACCACGCAGATCGCGGACTCCCTGATGGAGATCCTCGAGCCGCGTGGCGTGATCGTCGTCGTGGAGTGCGAGCACATGTGCATGTCGATGCGCGGCATCCGCAAGCCCGGCGCGAAGACCATCACCTCGGCGGTGCGCGGCCAGCTGCGCGACGTCGCCACGCGCAACGAGGCGATGAGCCTGATCATGGCGCGCTGACGCCGGGTGGAGCCCGATGGGGCGGGGTCGCTCGGCCGACGGGTGTCGCTCGGCGGAGGGGCTGCGCTCGGCCGACGGGTGTCGGTCTGCCGACGGGTGGCGCCCCGGTCCGGCGTCGCGGTGGATACCGGGGCGGCAGCGACGGGTCAGGCCGCCGAGGCAGCGCCCGGGGTGTCCTCGTCATCGTCCTCCGGGAGCTTGCAGACGCGCTCCAGGAAGATGGCGGCCGCTATCACGGCGATGCCCGCCACGACCGAGAATCCGGCGTAGAACGCCTGGTCGCGGCGGGCCGGGACGTCGAGGTACTCCAGGAGGAAGACGCCCATGCCGCCGTACATCCCGGCGATCAGAGCGGCCACCAGCGCGCTGGCCTGGCCGAAGACGACCGCGCGGGCCGCCATCATCGGGTCGACGCCCTTGGCGCCCTGCACGCGGTCCCGCTGGGCCTTCAGGCGGGTGCGGAGCGAGAGTGCCGTGGCCAGCAGGATCACGGCGATCAGGGCGAGCACGACGGGGGCGGCCAGGGGGACACTCGGGAGGCTCCCGAGCGAGTTCCACAGGCGGGCGCCCGCCCAGGACAGGATCCCCGCGACGACGAACACGCCGGCCAGCACCCTGATGCGCAACTCTTCCACGGTGTCCCGGTGTCCCTTCGGTTCCCTGCGTGGTCGTCCTGACCTTGTCGACCTTAACGACTACTCGGGCAGCCGTAGTTCCAGGTCGGCGCGGGGCACGATGCCGTCCCGGGTGACGGAGGCCAGGAGGTCGGCCACCGGGCCGTGTCCCGGCAGCCGGGCACCGGGGTCCACGTCGTGCCAGGGGGCGAGTACGAAGGCGCGTTCGTGGGCGCGCGGGTGGGGGAGAGTGAGCTGCGGGTCGTCGGAGACGACCTCGGCGTAGGCGACGATGTCGACGTCGAGGGTGCGTGGGCCCCAGCGCTCGTCGCGGACGCGGTGGAAGGCCTCCTCGACGGCGTGCGCCCGCTCCAGCAGGGAGGACGGGGGCAGGGTGGTCTTGAGGATCACGACCGCGTTGAAGTACGAGGGCTGGCTGCCGGGGTCGACGCCCCACGGCTCCGTCTCGTACACCGGCGAAACCCCTTTGACGCGCACACCCGGGGTGTCCTCCAGGGCGTCGATGGCGCCCTGGAGGGTCTCCAGGCGGTTGCCGAGGTTGGCGCCGAGGGCGATCACCGCGCGCTTGGGGTTCGACAGCGTGGTGTCGGCGGCGTCGACCTGTTCGATGACGGAGGCGGGCACCGGCTGTACGGTCGGGTCGCTGGGACCCTTGGTGAAGGGGGTGCTCATACACGGCTCCGGATGATGGTGACGGTCACGTCGTCGAAGGGGACGGTGATCGGCGCGTCCGGTTTGTGGACGCAGACCTCGACCTCCTCGACCCCTTCGTGTTTCAAACAGACCTGGGCGATGCGCTCGGCCAGCGTCTCGACCAGGTTGACGGGCTCGCCCTCGACCACGGCCACGACCTCCTCGGCCACGATGCCGTAGTGCACGGTCTTCGCCAGGTCGTCGTCGGCCGCGGCCGGTCGGGTGTCCAGGCCCAGGACGATGTCGACGAGGAAGGTCTGGCCGTCCTCGCGTTCCTTGGGGAACACACCGTGGTGCCCGCGGGCCTTCAGGCCGCGCAGCGCGACACGATCCACGCGAATCACTCCTGCAGTCGTCGGTCTCGGCCGGTCCCTACCGCGTGCGGGCGGCACACCGGCTTCAGTCGAATCTACCCGCGAGCACCGACAGTGCCGGGCCGCGGGGGGTGTGGAGGCGGGCGTGTGCAAGGAGGGTTCACCTTGTGTTCGCCCTGGCGGCCCCGGTGGATCACGGGTTGGTAGCCGCCTGTACCCGCCGGTCCGTGATCCCAACCACTTCCGGGCCCTGTGGGGTCAGGGAGGTGTGTCCTCGCCGTCCTCGTCGTCGTTCTCGGCCAGCACGGGGGAGGCGTGGTGCGACCAGAGTTTCCAGCCGGCGGGCGTGCGCCGGAACACGTTGGTGGCGACCACGAGCTGGCCGACGAGCGGGCCCAGTTCGTCGCCGCCCTCGGGGGCGGGACCGCCACTGAGGATGTTCTCGGTGCAGGTCACCAGGGCGGTGTCGCCGGTCACGGAGACGTGCACGTCGGTGAGGAAGAACTGGATGTAGTCGGTGTTCGCCATGATCAGCGCGTAGGAGCGGAGGACCTCGCCGCGGCCGGTGAGCACCGGCCAGCCGGGATGCACGCACGAGACCACGCCGACATCCGCCGGGTCGTGGTACGACTCGTCGACGCCCAGGTCGGAGGGGGTGAGCCAGAGCTCGGACACCTTCTCGAAGTCGCCCTGCTCCAGTGCCTCGTAGAAGGCGGTGTTGGCGGCCTTGACCTGCTCGACGTCGATATGGGGGGCGTTCACAAGGGACCTTCCGTGCCGGTGCCGGGGTCCTGGCTGGTGCTGGTGCTGGTGCCAATGCCGGTGCCGGTGCCCGTGCCCGTGCCCGTGCCGGTGCGCTGGACCGGTGTGCGTGCTTCTTCGACGGCGCGCGCGACCCGTACGGCGTCGGCCGTGGCGCGTACCTCGTGCACGCGTACGGCCCACGCGCCGGCGTGCGCCGCGAGTGCGGAGACGGCGGCGGTGGCCGCGTCGCGCTCGCGCGCGGGGGGCGGGGGGGCGCCCGGCCCGGCGAGCACCCGGCCGAGGAACCGCTTGCGGGAGGCGGCGACGAGCAGCGGGTGGCCGAGGCCGAGGAGACGGTCGAGGTGGGCCAGGAGGACGAGGTCGTGCTCGGCGTCCTTGGAGAAGCCGAGGCCGGGGTCGACGACGACGCGGTCGGGTGCGACGCCACCCTCGACCACCGCCTCCACGCGCGCGCGGAGCTCGTCCGTGACCTCGGTGACGATGTCTTCGTAGGTGCCCCTGACGTTGCCGCCCTCCAGGAGGCCGCGCCAGTGCATGACGACGAAGGGGGCGCCGGCGTCGGCGACGACCGGGATCATCCGGGGGTCGGCGAGGCCGCCGCTGACGTCGTTGACCAGGGCGGCACCGGCCGCGAGAGCCTGTTCGGCGACCGAGGCGCGCATCGTGTCGACGGAGATCGTGACGCCCTCGGAGGCCAGACCGCGCACGACCGGGACCACCCGCCTGAGTTCCTCGTCCTCGTCGACGCGGGTCGCGCCGGGACGGGTGGACTCGCCGCCGACGTCCACCAGGTCCGCGCCCTCGGCGACCAGGTCGAGGCCGCGCTTGATGGCGGCCGTGGTGTCGAAGAAGCGGCCGCCGTCGGAGAAGGAGTCGGGGGTCACGTTGACGACTCCCATGACCGCGCAGCGGTCCCATACGGTCAGTCCCGCGAGGCGGCGGCCGGTCTGCTTGCTCATGTGTTCAGCGTAGGCCCAGGGACCGGGGTGCCTGCGGCGGCCCGGGGACATCCGTGGCGCCGGGCCGCGCCACCCGATCCCCGCTGCCACACACGCCGGGGGCTGGTCAACGCCGTGGCCGCGTGGCGCCGGCGGTCACGCCGCCCGCACTCCGGGCTCGGTCACCCGGTGTGCGCAGGGCCGGCGTACGGGCGCCCGGTGGCGCAGGAACCGCGGCAGTGGCAGCGCGAGGGTGACGAAGCCCTCGGCCTGCATGCCGGCGACGCCGATGCGGGGCAGGCCGGCGGAGGCGCGGTAGACGACGAAGCGCGGTTCCCAGCGGGGGCGGAACTTGGCGTTGAACTTGTACAGGGACTCGATCTGGAACCACCGGGACAGGAACACCAGCAGCTCGCGCCAGGCCCGCAGCACCGGGTCAGCCACGCGCCGTACCCGGGTCTCGTAACCGGCGCGCTCGATGCGCTTGACCATCTTGCGCACGTTGCGCATCGAGCGGCCGGCCAGGGAGAAATCCGCGGCGTCCACCACCGCCTCGTCGCCCAGTTCGAGGGCGTCGAGCCCGGTCTCGCGGGTCCACACCTCGCCACCGGTCTCGGAGCAGCCCATGACGGCGGGCGTCCAGGAGTGGGCGCGGGCCTCGTCCATGAAGCGCTCGATCGCGCCCGGCCAGGCCTCGACGTCGCCGATCGGGTCGCCGCTGGCGAGCATGACGCCGGAGACGACGCGGTAGGTGACCGCGGCCTTGCCGCTGGGGGAGAAGACGACGGCCTTGTCGCGGCGCAGCGCGAAGTGTCCGAGCGAGTCCCGGCCGCCCTGCTTGGCCAGCAGGGCGCGCAGCCGGGCCTCGTCGTCCTCGGTGAGACGCGCGGCGGGGTGTTCGGGACGGAGGGCCAGGTAGGCGGTGGTGACGGCGGTGAGCAGACCGAGGGCGCCGAGGGAGAAGGCCACCGTCCAGGAGGTGGTGCCCCGGTAGTCGACCGGGCCCTCGACTCCGAACAGGCCGTACAGGACGTGGGTGAGGCGGTCGGCCAGGCTCGGTTCGCCGACCATGTGACGTGGGTGGGCATTGACGACGACCAGCCCGAGGGCGAGGGAACCGGCGCCCATGAGTACGACGTTGGCGAGCGCCCGCCACCGGCTGCGGGGATCGGGCAGGGCCGCGAACTGGTCCCGGTGCCGCAGCAGGGGCAGGAGCAGCGCGAGCGAGATCAGCACCCCGGCGACCGAGTGCCGGTAGGTGAACTGCGCGACGGCACCGAACGGCAGCAGTGCCACGGCCGCCCGCCACGCCCGTCGCTTGCGGCGCTTCAGCCCGTGGGGGAGTAGCAGCAACAGCACCCCGGCGCTGAGCGAGAGCGCCGCGGCGAACGGCCCGAACGAGCCGGGCAGGACCTCGGCGAGGGCGTGCATCCGGCTGTGCCGGAACCGGGGGAAGACGCCGGCGGCGATGTCCAGCAGGCCGACGAGCGCGCAGGCGCGGCCGACGAGGAGGGGCACGGTCTCCGGACGAGGGCCGCGCGGCACTCGACGCCCGCTGGTGGGTTTCGTCGGAACCCGGCCCGACATTTCCTCATCTGTCCTGACAGACATCGCACCTGTAGTTCTGCGAGAGACCGTGGATCCGGACCCGTTTTCGGGCATCCGGCGACATTGCGCCCTCTAGGACGGTGTGTTGGCGGCAGAGGTTCATTCCCCCGATCGGATGGCCCGAACGGACACACGAAAAGCGCGGGCGGGTAGCGACGCATGGGTCTGACGAGCGACGAGGTGCTGGCGCTGGCGGTCCTGTCCGGTGTGCTGCTGTTCGCCGGCACGGTGTGGCTGTGGCCACGGTTGGCCCGGCGGACCTGGCGGGTCGTCATCGGCGGGGTGGTCCTGCTGTTCGCCACCCAGCTGGCGGTCTTCGCCGCGGTGGGGCTGGTCGCCAACCAGTCCTTCGGGTTCTACGGCAGCTGGGCCGACCTGTTCGGCCGGGAGAACGGCCAGGGCGTGGTCGTCGACCACTCGGCCGACGAACCGGCCGACGGGGAGTGCGTGGACGTGCCGCGTGGCCCGCAGACGGAGACGTTCTTCGCGAAGGACCTCCCGCAGGCCGTCAGCGCCCACTACCGCGTGGAGCGGGGAACGGGCAACTGGGGCATCGTCGGCAACTCGACCGGCGGTTACTGCGCCCTGAAACTCGCCCTGCACCACCCCGACGTGTACGCCGCCGGAGCCGGCCTGTCCGCGTACTACGACGCGCCCAGCGACCCCACCACGGGTGACCTCTTCCAGGGCGACGAGGGACGGAAGAACCGGGCCGACCTGTGGTGGTATCTCAAGAACCTGCCCGCGCCCGAGACTTCGCTTCTCGTCACCAGCAGCAAGTCCGGCGAGACCAACTACAAGGACACGTGGAAGTTCATCGAGCGGGTGAAGGACCGGAAGCCGACGCGCGTCTCGTCGATCATCCTGGAAAGCGGCGGGCACAACTTCAATACCTGGCGCCGCGAGATTCCCGCGACGCTGCGGTGGCTCGGCGAACGGCTCGAAGGCCGGGGGCGCGGCCCGGCGGATGGCCCGTCGGATGGTCCGGCGGATGGCCCGGCGGGAGGCCAGGTGGCCGGTTCGACGGGCGGTTCGGTGGGAGAAGACGGGTCCGTCGAAATGATCTTGAAGTAATTCCCCGGTCGATGGGTATGTGGATTTCTGATGCCGTGTGAACACAACGGAGGCCGGTGTGTTTTTACGGGGCGGGGCGCCAAGATTCGCCTACGCGCGGTAAGTTTCTGGCCATGCCACGTGGACGTCACCGCCATTCCCCGCCCCTGCACAGGCTGCTTCCTCCGTCGGCGATCGCAGGCGTCTCCGTCGTCTGCGCCCTCGGTCCCTGGGTGTTCAGCGAAGCGATGATCCTGCGCTCCCTGGCCGCGGCCGCCGCGGTGACGGCCGTCGTCGGCGCGGTCGTCATGCGTCACTGGGACGCACAGGCCGGCAGGCGCGTCGCCGATCTCACGCGCGCGCGTGCGAGCGACGAGTGGCGTTACGAGGAGCGGGTCGCCGAACTGGAGTCCGACCTGGAGGAGTCGCGCGGGCTGCGCGTGAAGTTGGAGCACCGGCTGCGGGCGAAGCGAGCGGAGCTGGCGGGGCTGCGCAACGAGCACGCCGCCCTGTTGCGGCGCTACGCCACGGCGGAGACCGAGCGCGCCAGCGCGCTGGAGGGCCGCCGACTGATGGAGATCGAGGCCGTGCCGCAGGCGCCCGCGCTGCCGGCGGCGCGACCGGCACCGGCGGAGGAGACCCGGGCCGAGGGCCCCTCGAACGCCACCGAGGAGATCCCCGAGGGGACCCCCGAAAGCGTGGAGAGGGCGGGTAGCGCGGAGAACGTGGAGAGTGCCGAGGAAGCGTCCGCCGTCTTCTCTCCCGCGGGCTCGCGGCTTTTCCTGCGGGCGAACGCCGCACTGGCGCGGTTCGACAAGGGCGCGCCCGCCGGTCCGGACGGCAGCGACGCGGACGGCTCCGACGGCTCCGACGGCTTCGACGGCGGCAGCGGGGACGACGGGGACGGTGGGGGCAGCGGCGGCGGCGAAAGCGCGGGGGCGCCCGAGGCCGCGCAGGCGGAGGCGCAGGGGCAGTCCGAGAGGGCCGACGGACACGAGCGCTCCGCCGCCGCCTCTCCGACGACGACCCGGCCCGAGCAGCCCGGCGGGACTGATCGGAGTGACGGAACCGACCGGCCTGAGCAGTCCGGCGAGCGGCCCGCGCAGCCGGACCAGTCCGATCGGGCGGACCAGTCCGACCGTCCCGACCAGCCCACCGGGCAGGCCACCGGCCACTTCACGGTGCCGACCGCCGTGGCCGTCGTACCGGCGGCTTCGGCGCGGCGTCCGGTGGCCGAGGGCGACTTCGACTTCTTCGGTACGAAGAACAACGCCGAGGACGGGACGTCGTCGCCCGAAGCTCTGGAGGCCGTTCAGAACGAGGACCTGGCCGACGTGGTCGGCCAGGAGGCCCTCGCCGTGCACAAGGCCGAGGAGGAGGCCGCCTCCGAACCGACCGACGAGACGTCCCGGGGGGCGGGCCAGGTGATCGACCTGACGGCCCACGACGAGACGGAGCAGATCGATGTGCAGGGGCTGCGCAGCGCGGCGTCCTGACGCTTGCCGGCACGCACCGGCACCCACCGGCACGCACCGGCACCCACCGGCACGCACCGGCACCCACCGGCACGCACCGGCACGCACCGGCACCCACCGGTACACGCCGGTACGCACTGGTGCGCATCGGCAGCGACGCCGCGACGGCAGGGTTCAGGCCATCCACCGGTCCGGCAGCGCGTCCCGCCGCCCGGTCCGGGACCGCTCCGCCTGCGCCCGCAACAGCTCCGCCGCCTCGTCGGCGTCGCGCAGCCGCGCGGTCACGGTCTTGTTCGCCCCCGTGTCCACCCGTACGTCGGCCAGCCGCAGCGCCCGCTGCCAAGGCCCCTGCGTGCGGCGGACGCTCTGCACCTTGGCGTGCGGCACCAGCGCCAGGCTGCGGCGCAGCAGTCCGTACCGGGCCGCGAAGACCGTGTCGGTGACGGCGAGACCGTAGCCGCGCCACCACAGCGGCCGGCAACGCGCGGCCCGCCGCGGCGGGCGGGTCAGCACCGCGGCCGCCGGCACGGTCACTCCGGGCAGCACGCGCGTGACGACCGACTCGGCGATCTCACGCGGGGCGACCGGCAGCAGCACGGAGTTCGACGACCCGGCCACGTCCAGCTCCACCCGTACCCAGCCGCGCCGCCGCCACAGCAGCGGCTCCACGATCCGCACCGTCTGCACGCGGCCCGGCGGCACCGTCTCGTGCGCGTGGTCCAGCAGTCCGTGGTCGAGGCGCAGCCCGTCCGGGGACTCGGCCACCGTCCAGTCGTACTCCCCGACGAACCGGCCCGCGCTGCTCGCGCCCGCGGCGCCCAGCAGGGGCAGCGCGGTCACCAACACCGTCCACAGGTTGTGAGTGGCCAGCCACAGCAGTGTCGGCACGACGACGGCGGCGATCAGCGTGCCCCAGGTCGCGCCGGTCAGCAGCAGTGAGACGGCGAGTACGCCGGGCGGCACGCGCAGCAGCTGCCGGGAGGGCGCCTCGCCGACCTCGGCCGCGGTCTCGGGCGCGAGGCCTGCCGCGCGCGCGAGCAGCTCGGCCCGCAGCGCGCGTGCCTCGTCGGCGCCCAGGAAGGCCAGTTCGTCCTTCTTGCCGGTTCCTATGACGTCGAGTTTGAGCTTGGCGACCCCCACGACGCGGGCGAGCAGCGGCTGGGTGACGTCGACGGCCTGGATCCGTTCGAGCCGGATGTGCGCGGTGCGCCGGAACAGCAGTCCGGTACGGATGCGCAGCTCTGTGCTGGTCACTGCGAAGTGCGTGAACCACCAGGTCAGGAAGCCGTACAGGGCGGCGGCCGGGATCAGTACGGCGAGCCCGACCAGCAGCGTGGTCGTGGTCAGCCGCGACAGCTGGCGCTGCGCCTGGTCGGGGTCGTGCACGGCCCACCCGACCAGTACGGCGACCGGCGCCCAGGCGCGGCGCAACGGTGTGACGGGGTGCAGTCGCCGCTCGATGACACCGGGGCCCGGCCTGGCGGCGCCGTCGTCTGCGGTCCGGGCGGCGCCGCCCACGGTCCGGCTGGTGCCGTCCTCCGTCCCGGCCACGCCGTCCTTGCCCCCGGTTCCGGTCGTGCCGCCCCCGGTTCCGGTCGTGCCGCCTCCGGCCTCGGTCGTGCCGCCTCCGGCCTCGGTCGTGCCGCCTCCGGCTTCGGCCGTGCCGTCCCCGGTCTCCTGAGGGCCGTGCTTCCGCGGCGGGCCGTTCTCCGCCCCGGGCGTCGTCACAGCCCCGCCGATCGGGCCTCGCCCAGCTCGGTGAGCCGGTCGCGGAGGCGTTCCGCCTCGGACGGGTCGAGGCCCGGGATGGTCGCGTCGGTCGCGGCGGCGGCCGTGTGCAGCTGCACGCTGGCCAGGCCGAAGTGGCGCTCGACCGGCCCGGAGGCCACCTCGACCAGCTGCATCCGCCCGTACGGGACGACGGTCGCCTCCCGCCACAGCACGCCCCGGCTGATCAGCAGGTCGTCGGCGCGCTCGGCGTACCGCCAGGACCGCCAGTTGCGCTCCAGCATCACCCAACCCGACGCCATCAGGGCCAGCGGCAACAGCGCCAGGGCGGCCCAGAAGGGCCCCAGGAACAGCCCGGGCAGCACGCCGGCGGCGAGCGTGAGCAGCCCCAGCCACACCACCAGCAAGAGCCGCCGCATCCGCAGCAGACCGCGCGGCAGCCCCGTCCACACCGGTTCGTCCCGCGACGGCTCCGCCGCCTCCGTCGCGCCCGCCGTGCCCGTGTCGTCAGGGCTCCCCGTCTCCATGAGGTCAGCGTACGTAGGGGAGACTGTGTACATGACTCCTACGACGGAGACCACGGTCGGCATCGGCGGCGCCGCGGAGAGCACCGACATGGTGCTCAACATCGGACCCCAGCATCCGTCCACGCACGGCGTGCTGCGCCTGCGGATCGTCCTGGACGGCGAGCGCATCGTGAGCGCGGAGCCGGTGATCGGCTACATGCACCGCGGCGCGGAGAAGCTTTTCGAAGCCCGGGACTACCGTCAGATCATCGTGCTCGCCAACCGTCACGACTGGCTGTCGGCGTTCTCCAACGAGCTGGGCGTGGTCATCGCCGTGGAGCGGATGCTCGGCATGGAGGTCCCCACGCGCGCGGTGTGGACGCGGACGCTGCTCGCGGAGCTGAACCGGGTGCTGAACCACCTGATGTTCCTGGGGTCGTACCCGCTGGAGCTGGGCGGCATCACCCCGGTCTTCTACGCCTTCCGGGAACGGGAGGTCCTCCAGAACGTCATGGAGGAGGTCTCCGGCGGGCGTATGCACTACATGTTCAACCGCGTCGGCGGCCTCAAGGAGGACGTTCCGGCCGGCTGGGCCACCCGTGCGCGCGGCGCCGTCGCGGCCGTGCGCTCGCGCATGGACGTCTTCGACGACCTGGTGCTCGGCAACGAGATCTTCCGCGGACGCACGCGCGGGGTGGGCGCCCTGAGCCCCGAGGCCGTGCACGCCTACGGGGTCAGCGGCCCGATCGCCCGCGCCTCCGGCGTCGACTTCGACCTGCGCCGCGACGAGCCGTACCTCGCCTACGGCGAGCTCCAGGACACCCTGAAGGTCGTCACCCGCTCCGACGGCGACTGCCTCGCCCGCTTCGAGTGCCTCCTGGGGCAGACGCACAACGCCCTCGACCTCGCCGACGCCTGCCTGGACCGCCTGGCCGAGCTGCCGCCCGGGCCGGTCAACCAGCGGCTCCCGAAGGTGCTGAAGGCACCCGAGGGCCACACGTACGCGTGGACCGAGAACCCGCTCGGCATCAACGGCTACTACCTGGTCAGCAAGGGTGAGAAGACCCCGTACCGGCTGAAGCTGCGCTCGGCCTCGTACAACAACATCCAGGCGCTGGCGGAGCTGCTGCCCGGGACGCTGGTCTCGGACATGGTGGCGATCCTGGGGTCACTGTTCTTCGTGGTCGGGGACATCGACAAGTAGCGCGGCGGCGTCGACGGGCCCCACCGGCTGGAGCAGCCACACGAAGTCACCCAGCCCGCCGAGTCCACCCGGCGCGATCAGCTCGGCGGCCTGTGAGGCGCCCGCCAGCGCGCGTACGTACGCCGCCGGGTGGGTGGAGGCCAGCGCGAGCGGGGGGCGTGCGCCTGTGACACCGAGGGCGCGCAGAGCCTCCCGCTGGGGGCGCATGAGCGCACCCGGGGGCGTGTGATCCGGAGCGCACCTCGCGCTGTGGGCCGCCGCGCACGCGTCCAGCGCGACATGCGCGGTGATGTCGCACGACCCGTCCGGAACCGGTGGCGTCTCCCGCCCCTCCCGGAAGCCGGTGAGCGTCCCGAACGGCGGGCGGGCGTCCACGGTGTGCGCGTAGTCGGCGGCCACGGCGAGACCGCTGTCCAGGGCCGCCACGGCGGACGCCCAGGCGGTGTCCCGCGGGAGCCCGATCTCGGCCCGCAGCCCCTCCTCGCCGGGCAGCGGCCACCACCGTGCCAGCCACTCGGCCTCCGCTCCCTCCACCGGCTCCCCGAGCCGTTCGGTGCCGTCGTCCCGGACGAGCACCCGCCGAGCCACGCCCGTGGCGTCCACCTCCGCCACCTCCATCGGCACGTTGTCCAGCCACTCGTTGGCGAACAGCAGCCCGGTCATCCCGTGCGGCGGCTCGGCGCGCCACTCGATCCGGTGGTCCAGCCCCTCCGGACGGCCGGCGACCTCGACGGCGTACGCGCGCGTGCGGGCGGCCACGTCGACGGGCAGCGCGGCCAGCACCCCGGCGGCCAGTTCGCCCCGCCCGGCCGCCATGTCGACGAAGTCCAGGGCAGCGGGCCGCCCCAGCGCCTCGTCGACCCGGCACAGCAGCCGCGCCACGGCCCCGGCGAACAGCGGCGACGCGTGCACGGATGTCCGGAAGTGCGCGGCCGGTCCCGCACCGGAGCCGCGATAGAACCCGGCCGGTCCGTAGAGAGCGTCCTGGCAGGCTTCCCTCCAGCCCCGCCAGACCTCCTCCGCCTCTGAAGCCCCTCTGGCCTCTCTGGCCCCTCTGGTCCCTGCTGTCCCTCGTGTCACAGGCCCAGGCTAGGGCCACAGGAGAACTGAGCCTCCACCTTGCGGAGTATGCGCGGGCGGTACGGATCGGCCCTTCGGTTGACCCCTGCACCTATCCCGCTTCCCTACGCTGGGTTACGTGCAGCGCCTCTACGATTTCCTCCGCAGACACCCGACCGGGGTCGACTGTTTCTGGGCCCTTGTCCTGCTCGGAATCTCCGTCATGTCCGTGGCTCCGCAGGAGGAGGCCCGGGGGACGGACACGACGGCGCTGATCGTTCCCTTCGTCCTGCTGCTGTGCGTGGTGATCGCGCTGCGCCGGCGGATGGCGGAGAAGATGCTGCTGCTGGCCGGCGTGCTGGGCCTGGGACAGCTGGTGCTGGACGTGCAGACCATGCCGGCCGACTTCGCCCTTCTGGTGATCGTCTACACCGTGGCCGCGACCGGCGCCCGCTGGGCCTCCCGGGCCGCGTTGACCATGGGGCTGTGCGCCGCGCCCGTCGCCCAGCTGCGCTGGCCCATGGAGGGCACCGGGATGGCGAACAACATCGCCATAACGGTCTTCCAGGCGGTGCCCTTCGCCCTCGCCTGGGTGCTCGGCGACTCCATCCGCACCCGCCGCGCCTACTTCGCGCAGCTGGAGGAGCGGGCCGCCCGGCTGGAGAAGGAGCGTGAGGCGCAGGCCAAGGTCGCGGTCGCCGCCGAGCGGGCCCGGATCGCGCGCGAACTGCACGACGTCGTCGCGCACAACGTCTCCGTGATGGTGGTGCAGGCCGACGGCGCCGCCTACGTCCTGGACGCCGCCCCCGACCAGGCGAAGAACGCCCTGGAGACCATCTCCACCACCGGCCGCCAGGCGCTCGCGGAGATGCGCCGGCTGCTCGGCGTACTGCGCACCGGAGAGCACCAGGAGGCCGGCGAGTACGTCCCGCAGCCCGACGTCCGGCAGATCGAGGACCTCGTCGAGGAGTGCCGCGGTTCCGGACTGCCCGTGGACTTCAAGGTCGAGGGCACTCCGCGTCAGCTGCCCAGCGGCGTCGAGCTCACCGCGTACCGCATCGTGCAGGAGGCGCTGACCAACACCCGCAAGCACGGTGGACCGAACACGGGCGCGAGCGTGCGTCTGGTCTACTTCGACGACGGACTCGGGCTGCTCGTCGAGGACGACGGCAAGGGCGCCCCGCACGAGCTGTACGAGGAGGGCGGCCTCGACGGCCAGGGTCACGGCCTGATCGGTATGCGCGAGCGGGTCGGCATGGTCGGCGGCACCCTGGACGCGGGGCCGCGGCAGGGCGGAGGATTCCGCATCAGCGTGCTGCTGCCGCTGAAGCCCGCGCACTGACACCCGTGCTCTATGCACGTACCGTGTTGACACCTGTGAGGAAGAGGCCCGATGGCGATCCGCGTAATGCTCGTCGACGACCAGGCACTGCTGCGCACCGGGTTCCGGATGGTGCTTGCGGCCCAGCCGGACATGGAGGTCGTCGCGGAGGCGGGCGACGGCGTCGAGGCGCTCCAGGTACTGCGCTCGACCGCCGTGGACGTCGTCCTGATGGACGTCCGCATGCCCAAGCTCGACGGCGTCGAGACCACCGGCCGGATCTGCGTCGACCCGAACGCGCCGAAGGTGCTGATCCTGACCACCTTCGACCTCGACGAGTACGCCTTCTCGGCGCTGAAGGCGGGCGCCTCCGGTTTCATGCTCAAGGACGTGCCGCCCGGCGAACTGCTTGCCGCGATCCGCTCCGTGCACAGCGGTGACGCGGTGGTCGCCCCCTCGACCACCCGCCGGCTCCTGGACCGGTTCGCGCCGATGCTGCCGGCCACCGGGCAGGAGCCGCGGCACAAGGAGCTCCAGCGGCTCACCGAGCGCGAGCGCGAGGTGATGGTGCTGGTCGCGCAGGGTCTGTCCAACGGCGAGATCGCGGCCCGGCTCGTGCTGTCCGAGGCGACCGTCAAGACGCACGTGGGCCGCATCCTGACCAAGCTCGGGCTGCGGGACCGGGTGCAGGTGGTCGTCCTGGCCTACGAGACCGGGCTGGTGCGGGCCGGCGGTGGACAGGGCTGACGGATCTGGCAGGACCGACGGATCTGGCAGGACCGACGGGTAAGGAAGGGCCGGCAGCGCCGGCAGGTCTGGCAGGGCGGCCCGCGACGGGTGCCGTATCGGTAGGGTCACCCGCATGCTCCTGTGGATCAACGGCCCCTTCGGGGGCGGCAAGACACAGACCGCACACGAGATACGTCGTCGGCTCCCCGGCAGCGTCGTCTGCGACCCCGAGCACCCCGGGTTCGGCCTGCACCGCATGCTGCCGCCCGAGCTGCGGGCGGACTTCCGGGACCTGGCGGCCTGGCGGCAGGGCGTGGTGGAGGCCCTCGACCTCACCCTCGCCAAGCACGGCGGTGTGGTGATCGCGCCCATGACGGTCACCGATCCCGGTCACTTCGCCGAGACCGTCGGACGGCTCCGCGAACTGGGCCACGATGTCCGCCATTTCGCCCTCCTCGCCGAACGCGAGACCGTCCTGCGGCGGCTGCACGTGCGCGGCTTCGGGCCCGTCCTGCGGTACGTCGCCGGGAAGGACGCGGGACTGCGCCGCGAGAGCTGGGCCGTGGGGCAGCTCGACCACTGTCTGGAACGGCTCGGTGAACCGGAGTTCGCCGAGCACCTGTGGACGGACCACGCGACCGTCCCGAAGATCGCGGACCGGATCGCCGTGCTCGCGGGACTCACCCTGGAGCCCAACAACGAGGGCGCGCTGCGGACACGGCTGCGGCAGGCGGGCGTGGGGCTGCGTCACATCCGGCTCGACTGAGGGCGCTCCCGCGGTGGTCGAGCAGTCGGCCGGTGGCCGGTCCGCGGTGGTCGAGTGGTCGGTCGGTGGCCGGTCCGCGGTCGGTTCAGCGCAGTATCCCCTCCAGGAAGTCGCTGCCCAGCCGGGCCACCACCGTCACGTCCAGCTGGTGCAGGACGTACCGGCCCCGGCGACGGGTGGTGATCAGGTCCGCCTTCTTCAGCACCCCCAGGTGCCGGGATATCTCCGGGGCCGTCATGCCGTGGGCCTGCGCCAGCTCGCTCGTGGTGTAGGCGCTGCGGGCCAGATGGCGGCAGATCCGCATCCGGACCGGGTGGGACAGCGCGGTCATCCGGAGGGTGAGCTGCTCGACCGACGGCGGCGAGGCCGGCTCGGGGGAGGCGACCGGGTAGTGCAGCACCGGCTGCCAGCCGTGCCGGTGCAGGACCATCAGGTGAGGCCGGCCCAGGCTCGTCGGGACCAGCAGAAGGCCGCCGTCCGCCGTCGCCGAACGACCGTCACCCAGTTTGTCGACCGTGATCCGCGCGGCGCTCTCGTCCAGCGACACCGCCGGTGACACGGCGGCCAGCGCCTCGGCGAGGCCCTTGCGGTGCAGCAGGTCCGTCTTGTGGCGGGCGTCCGCCGCGAGCTGGTGGCGCAGTCGCGACCAGGCCTCCGCGAAGAACGCCTCGTCGCAGTCCTGCGCGAACTGCCGCAGCCAGCTCCGGATCCGCGGCGGATCGGCCAACAGCCGCTCACTGAAGCGCAACTGCTGCGGTCCGCGCGCGGCGGCCAGGTCCAGCGCGCGGCGGCGCACCTCGGCGTCCGCGAGCGCGGAGGCCCCGTCGGTGCTGTACGGCAGGGCGCAGGTGAACTCCAGCGCCGCGTCCACGAACTGCTCGTCGGACAGCTTGTCGAGCAGGTCCAGATCCTCGGCGAGGGTGGCGCCGGGCAGTGTGCTGCGGCCCGGGACACCGGCGAACGGCATGAACAGGTCCGAGAACGTGGTCCGCCACAGGAAGTCGGCCTCGCACATCCGGTCGGCCAGACGCGAGTCGAGCCGTGCGGTCACGCCCGTCGCCCAGCCCTGCAGCCCCGGGTGGTGCCCCGGCTCGGACAGGGCGTGCAGCGCCATGCCCAGCTCGGACAGGGGCGAGGGTACGACGGCGACCCTCTCCGGCCGCAGCCCCGCGATGTCGATGCGCACGCTCATGACCTCATGGTGCACCCCGCCACTGACAAGGCCGCCACTGACAAGGCCGCCGCCGATTGACGCCCGCCGCCGATTGACGCCCGCCGTCGATTGACGCCCGCCGTCGATCGCACGCGGGCGGGCCGACCGCGTGGCCGGTCAGTCCTTCAGCCGGGCCACGAAGTCGGCAACGGCCGCCTTCACGTCGTCCGCCGTCAGCAGAAGGCCGGCCTCGTCCACCCCGACCTCGGTGACGGCGAGTCCCGGGCCCGGTGTGTTCCAGCCCCGGGAGAAGAGCAGGGTCCCCGTCTCCTCACCCTGCCGGACAGCGGCCTCGCCGGCGACATCGGCGTCGTACGGCAGCCAGACCTGGAACTCGTGGGTGTGCGGCACCTCGGGGTGTACCCGCGCCCACGGCAGTCCGGCCGCCGCGAAGCCCTCCCGCAGTGCGGTGGCGACTACGCGCGCGTGGGTCACGTACTCCGGCAGCCGGGGCAGCTCGCGCTCCAGGCCGGCCAGTGCCGACAGCGCCGTCGGGAACTGCTGGAACACCGCGCCGCCGTACCGGTGCCGCCAGGCCTTCGCCTCCTCCACCAGTGCCCGGGGTCCTGCCAGGGCCGCGCCGCCGTATCCGTTGAGGGATTTGTAGAACGAGACGTACACGCTGTCCGCGAGGCTCGCGATCTCGGCCAGGGGACGGCCGAAGTGGACGGTGGTCTCCCACAGACGGGCCCCGTCGAAGTGGACCACCGCGTCGCGCTCCCGGGCGGCCTCGACGACCTCGGTGAGCTCCCCCCAGGTGGGCAGGACGTAACCGGCCTCCCTGAGTGGCAACTCCAGCATCAGTGCCCCGAACGGCTCCTCGAAGTCGCGCACCTCGTCGGCGGTCGGCAGCCGGGGCTCGCTGGTCACCCGTACCGGGCGCAACCCGCTGACCAGGCTGAAGGCGTTGCGCTCGTGCATCTCCGGATGGCTGAGCCCGTGCAGGGCGACGACCGGGCTGCCGGTGCGGCCGGCCCAGCAGCGCATCGCCACCTGCTGGGCCATGGTGCCGGTCGGGAAGAAGGCCGCGGCCTCGGTGCCCAGCAGGGCGGCGACCTTGTCCTCCAGGGCCTCCACCACGCCGTTGCCGTACATGTCGGACGGTTCGTCGAGGTCGTACAGCTCGGCGGCCCCGTCCAGCAGGGCGAGCCGCTCGCGCAGCGTCGTGCTGAACCCCGGCCCGGCGAGCGCGCGCCGAGCGTCGCGGTGGGCGGCCACGCGCCGTTCCCGGAGCCGCCGGCTCCGCTCGTGCGCCGAATCCTCCTGAACCTCCTGAACCTCCCGGGCTTCCCGGTCCTGCCGGTTCTCCTGGTCCGCCGGCTCTGCCTGCTCCGCCAGGTCCGCCTGCCTCGGCTGTTCAGCCTTTTCCGCCGTATCGCTCATGCCTGGATCATGCCGCGTGGGTGTCGGAGAGGGCATCCGGGTTTCCCCGCGCTGCGCGCCACGTACGCGGGTGTGTGCACCGCCGCCCCGCGGAGACCCACAGCCTGTGGACAACCGGACGCGCCCCGAACCAATCGCGTTAACATGACGAGAAATCGTCCGGTACCCGGAGCGGACTGGAACGGGAAGGCCGCCGTCGCGTGAACACAACCCCACAGCCAGACCCCAAGGACCGCCCCGCGCGGCTCACCGTAGGCGTCGTCGGCGCCGGACGCGTGGGCCCCGCGCTGGCCGCGTCACTTCAGCTCGCCGGGCACCGCCCGGTAGCCGTCTCCGGGGTCTCCGACGCCTCCAGACGGCGTGCCGCCGAGCTGCTCCCGGACGTGCCGCTCGTGGCGCCCGCCGAGGTCCTGCAGCGTGCCGAGCTGGTCCTGCTGACGGTCCCCGACGACGCCCTGCCCGGCCTGGTGACGGGGCTCGCCGAGACCGGCTCGGTGCGGCCGGGCCAACTGCTCGTGCACACCTCCGGGCGGTACGGCGCGAGGGTCCTGGATCCGGCGTTGCGGGCCGGCGCCCTGCCACTGGCCCTGCACCCGGCGATGACCTTCACCGGCACCCCGGTGGACGTCCAGCGCCTGGCCGGCTGCTCCTTCGGCGTCACCGCGCCCGAGGAACTGCGGATGGCCGCCGAGGCCCTGGTCATCGAGATGGGCGGCGAGCCGGAGTGGATCGCGGAGGACAAGCGCCCGCTCTACCACGCGGCGCTGGCCCTCGGCGCCAACCACCTGGTCACTCTGGTCGCACAGTCCATGGAACTGCTGCGCACGGCAGGTGTCGAGGCCCCCGACCGGATGCTGGGTCCGCTGCTGGGCGCCTCCCTGGACAACGCCCTGCGCTCCGGCGACGCGGCTCTCACCGGCCCCGTCGCGCGAGGGGACGCGGGCACGGTCGCCGCGCACGTCGTGGAGTTGCGCGCACACGCCCCACAGGCCGTCGCCGGCTATCTCGCGATGGCCCGTGCGACCGCCGACCGGGCGCTGGACCACGGCCTGCTGAAAGCCGAACTCGCCGAGGACCTGCTCGGGGTGCTCGCCGACGGGACGGCAGGGACGGCAGGGACGGCAGGGACGGCAGGCCCAGAAGGCACCGCCAACACTGTCAACACCACCGGCACCGACGGCATTGACAGCATCGGCGGCACCGATGCCCCCGACCGTCCTGATGCCCCTGATGACCCCCACGGCACCGACGACCCCGACGGCACCGACGACCCCGACGGCACCGACGACCCCGACGGCACCGAGGGAGACGCCCGATGACCTCCACCCCGCCCGCCCTGCTGCGCACCGCCGATGAGCTGCACGCGCGCGTGCGCCACGGCCGCCGGGCCGTCGTGATGACCATGGGCGCCCTGCACACGGGCCACGCCACCCTGATCCGCACGGCCCGCGACCTCGTGGGCCAGGACGGCGAGGTCGTCGTGACCGTCTTCGTCAACCCGCTGCAGTTCGGCGCCGGCGAGGATCTCGACCGCTACCCGCGCACCCTGGACGCCGACCTGGAGATCGCCGGACGGGCGGGAGCGGACGCCGTCTTCGCCCCTGCCGTCGACGAGGTCTACCCGGGCGGCGAGCCCCAGGTGCGCGTCGCGGCGGGCCCGATGGGCGAACGTCTGGAGGGCGCCTCTCGCCCCGGCCACTTCGACGGCATGCTCACCGTCGTCGCCAAGCTGCTCCACCTCACCCGCCCGGACCTGGCCCTCTACGGTCAGAAGGACGCCCAGCAGCTCGCCCTGATCCGCCGCATGGTCCGCGACCTGAACTTCGGCATGGAGATCGTCGGCGTCCCCACCGTGCGCGAGGAGGACGGCCTGGCGCTGTCCAGCCGCAACCGCTTCCTCTCGACCCGGGAGCGGCGCACCGCCCTCGCGCTCTCCCAGGCGCTGTTCGCCGGCCTGGACCGGCACGCAGCCCAGGAGGCGCTGTGCGCGAGGGCCCGCGAAGTGCCAGCCACGCAGGCGCGTGCCGAGGCGCTCAGCGCCCTGGGCGAGTCCCGCGCGGCGGCCGACGCCCACGCCGTCGCCACGTCCGCCCCGGGCAGTGCCACGGCCGTCCGGGCCGCCGCACGCCTCGTGCTGGACGACGCGGCCCGCGCCGATCCGCCGCTGGAGCTGGACTACCTCGCCCTGGTCGACCCCTCCGACTTCACCGAGATCGGTGACGACCACACCGGCGAGGCCGTGCTCGCCGTCGCCGCCCGGGTCGGCACGACCCGGCTGATCGACAACGTCCCCCTCACCTTCGGAACGCTCGGAGCCGCCTCGTGACCAGCACAGGCATACGACTGCACGCGCCCGCGCCCGGCTGGGCCATCGCCGCGGACGTGGTCGTCGTCGGCTCCGGCGTCGCCGGCCTCACCACCGCCCTGCGCTGTGAGGCGGCCGGTCTGCGCACGGTCGTGGTCACCAAGGCCCGCCTCGACGACGGCTCCACCCGCTGGGCGCAGGGCGGCATCGCGGCGGCCCTGGGCGAGGGCGACACCCCCGAGCAGCACTTGGACGACACCCTGGTCGCCGGCGCGGGTCTGTGCGACGAGGAGGCGGTCCGCACCCTGGTCACCGAGGGCCCCGACGCCGTACGCCGTCTCATCGCCACCGGCGCGCGGTTCGACGAGTCCGCCGAGGGCGACCTGGAACTGACCCGCGAGGGCGGCCACCACCGCCGCCGTATCGCCCACGCCGGCGGTGACGCCACGGGTGCCGAGATCTCCCGGGCTCTGGTCGAGGCCGTCGGCGACCCGACGCCGTCGGACACCCGCGCGCGTGGGATCCGCACGATCGAGAACGCCCTCGTCCTGGACCTCCTCACGGACGCCGACGGCCGCACCGCCGGCGTCACCCTGCACGTCATGGGCGAGGGCCGGCACGACGGGGTCGGGGCGGTCCACGCCCCCGCCGTCGTCCTCGCCACCGGCGGCATGGGCCAGGTCTTCTCGGCGACGACGAACCCGTCCGTCTCCACGGGCGACGGCGTCGCGCTCGCCCTCCGCGCGGGTGCGGAGGTGAGCGACCTCGAATTCGTGCAGTTCCACCCGACCGTCCTCTTCCTCGGCCCGGACGCGGAAGGCCAGCAGCCGCTGGTCTCGGAGGCGGTACGCGGCGAGGGCGCCCACCTGGTGGACGCGGACGGCGTGCGCTTCATGGTGGGGCAGCACGAGCTGGCGGAACTGGCCCCCCGCGACATCGTCGCCAAGGGCATCACGCGCCGTATGCGGGAGCAGGGCGCCGAGCACATGTATCTCGACGCCCGGCACTTCGGCGCCGACATGTGGGAGCACCGCTTCCCGACGATCCTCGCCGCCTGCCGGACGCACGGCATCGACCCGGTCACCGAGCCCGTACCGGTCGCCCCGGCGGCCCACTACGCCTCCGGCGGCGTCCGCACCGACGCCCGCGGCCGTACGACGGTTCCCGGCCTGTACGCGTGCGGAGAGGTCGCCTGCACCGGCGTGCACGGTGCCAACCGCCTGGCCTCCAACTCCCTCCTCGAAGGCCTGGTCTACGCCGAGCGCATCGCCGCGGACGTGGCGGCCGGGCACGCGGACGGCACCCTCCACGCGCGCGTGCCGGCGCCCATCCGGCACCCCGGCCATCCGGCCCACCCCCTCCTGCCGCCCGAGGCCCGCTTCACGATCCAGCGGGCCATGACCGAGGGCGCCGGGGTCCTGCGCTCGGCCGGCTCCCTCGCCCGGGCCGCCGACCGGCTGCACCACCTGCACGACGAGGCCAGGGAAGCCCTGCACGAGAACGGCAAGACGTCCGAGCCGGGCGTCGACACCTGGGAGGTCACCAACCTCCTGTGCGTGGCCCGCGTCCTGGTCGCCGCGGCGGCGCGGCGCGCGGAGACCCGCGGCTGTCACTGGCGCGAGGACCACGCGGACCGCGACGACCGGGCGTGGCGCCGCCACATCGTCGTACGCCTGAATCCGGACCGATCGCTCGCCGTGGACACCACGGACACGCCAGAATTCCCCCCGACCACCCACAGCCCCCAACCGGCGCACCGTCCCCAGGAGCAGTGACAGCAGTGAACACCCCTGATCTTCCCCTCGCCTCCACCGGAGGCTGCGGCGACGGCTGCGCCTGCGGCGCGGACACCGACGAAGGGGCCTTCATGGAGTGCGGCCTCGACCCCGCGCTCGCGGCACTCATGCTGGACTCCGGACTCGACCCCGTGGAGGTCGAGGACCTCGCGAACCTCGCCATCCAGGAGGACCTGGCGGGCGGTGTGGACGTGACGACGGTCGCGACCATCCCCGAGGAGGCCGTGGCCACCGCCGACTTCACCGCGCGCGAGGCGGGCGTGGTGGCGGGCCTCAGGGTCGCCGAGGCGGTGATGTCGGTCGTCTGCACGGACGAGTTCGAGGTGGAACGCCACGTCGAGGACGGCGACCGCGTCGAAGCGGGCCAGAAGCTCCTCTCCGTCACCACCCGCACCCGCGACATCCTCACCGCGGAGCGCAGCGCGCTGAACCTCCTGTGCCGCCTGTCGGGCATCGCGACGGCCACGCGCGCGTGGGCGGACGTCCTGGACGGCACGAAGGCAAAGGTCCGCGACACCCGCAAGACGACCCCGGGCCTGCGCTCCCTGGAGAAGTTCGCCGTCCGCTGCGGCGGCGGCGTCAACCACCGCATGTCCCTCTCGGACGCGGCCTTGGTCAAGGACAACCACGTGGTGGCCGCGGGCGGCGTGGCGGCGGCCTTCCAGGCCGTGCGCGAACGCTTCCCGGACGTCCCCATCGAGGTCGAGGTCGACACCCTGCACCAGCTGCGAGAGGTCGTGGACGCGGGCGCCGACCTGATCCTCCTGGACAACTTCACCCCGGACGAGTGCGAGGAGGCGGTCGCCCTGGTCGCCGGCCGAGCCGCCCTGGAGGCGTCCGGCCGCCTCGCCCTGGACAACGCCAAGGCGTACGCGGCCACAGGTGTCGACTACCTGGCCGTGGGCGCCCTCACCCACAGTTCCCCCATCCTGGACATCGGCCTGGACCTTCGAGCGGCGGAGTAGAGCCCATGCTGCTGACGATCGACGTAGGCAACACACACACGGTCCTGGGCCTCTTCGACGGCGAGGACATCGTCGAACACTGGCGCATCTCCACGGACTCGCGCCGCACGGCCGACGAGCTGGCGGTCCTCCTCCAGGGCCTGATGGGCATGCACCCCCTCCTCGGCGACGAGCTGGGCGACGGCATCGACGGCATCGCCATCTGCGCGACCGTCCCCTCGGTCCTGCACGAACTGCGCGAGGTCACGCGCCGCTACTACGGCGACGTCCCCGCGGTCCTCGTCGAACCGGGCGTCAAGACCGGCGTCCCGATCCTCACCGACCACCCCAAGGAGGTCGGCGCCGACCGCATCATCAACGCGGTCGCCGCGGTGGAGCTCTACGGCGGCCCGGCGATCGTCGTGGACTTCGGTACGGCGACGACGTTCGACGCGGTCAGCGCGCGCGGGGAGTACATCGGCGGGGTCATCGCCCCCGGCATCGAGATCTCGGTCGAGGCGCTCGGCGTCAAGGGCGCCCAGCTCCGCAAGATCGAGGTGGCCCGGCCGCGCAGCGTGATCGGCAAGAACACGGTCGAGGCGATGCAGTCCGGCATCGTCTACGGCTTCGCCGGCCAGGTCGACGGGGTCGTCAACCGCATGGCCCGCGAGCTGGCCGACGACCCGGACGACGTCACGGTCATCGCGACGGGCGGACTGGCGCCGATGGTGCTGGGGGAGTCCTCGGTCATCGACGAACACGAGCCGTGGCTGACGCTGATGGGGCTGCGACTGGTGTACGAGCGGAACGTGTCCCGCATGTAGGTGTCCGGGCGCGGTTGGGCGCAGGTGTGGGCGAGTGGTGGGGGTGGGGCGGGGCGGAGCAGGGGTGGGGGAAGCGGCCCGACGCCGGCCGGGACGCCGATGCGCCCGCCCGCCCGCGCCACCACCGGAGGCGCCGGAGCCATGCCGATGGCCCGGCATCCGAGTGGCCCTCACGCCACACCCGCACCCTATGCCAGGTTTGTCTGATTAGCGCGTATCGTCGCCACATGCCCACGCCCTACGGATCCCGCGGCGGCATGGCGTTCGGTGCTCAGGAGCTGCGTGTGCTCCGGCGCGCCCTCGCCCTCGCCCTGAACCCCAGCCCCGTCTCGGCGGAGGAGGCCCAGGAGTGTCTCCGCCTCGCAGAGTCGCTCGACGAGGCGATGCGGGAGAGCGCCCGGCTGCGCGCCTTCCTGGTGGCCGACCTCGCCCGGTACCGCGCCGCCCTGCCCGGCACCGTCACCGGCTATCTCGCGCTCCTGGGCGAGGCGCTGAGTGCCGGACACCGCCCGGACGGGGACGACCTCGCCGCCCTCGGCGCCCTGCGCGGCAACCCCGCCGCGGCCGCCCTCCTCGCCCGCTGCGGGCCCACGTCGGCCACGTCGGCCACGTCGGCCACGTCGGCCACGACGGTCCCGGCGTCCACCGTGGTCACCGTCACTCTCCCCGCCGCGCGCACCCGTCTCCACGCTCTCCCCGGCGGCCGGCAGCCCGACAGGCAACCCGCGCAGCCCGCCCGGAAACCGGCCCCCCAACCCGCCCCCGTCGCCCCCAAGCGCCCCGTCCCCACCCCGGGCGAGGTCTTCCCCCGCCGCAGGCCGACCCCGCCCGCCCCCGGCTCCCGGCACCACCTCGTCGCCGGCTGAGGCGGGCTGGCTACCCTGGTTCCATGGACTACGTCTCCGCGCTCCTGCCCCCGGCCGTCATGGCCGTGTTCTTCATCGGCGTGATCAGGGTGATCGTGAAGACCCAGGGCGGCGCCAACAAGGCCAAGGAGGACGCGGCCGTCGACGCCGTCCTCGCTCGAGCGGAGGGTGCCCGCCAGGCGCCCGCGCACCCCGAGGCCTGACCGGGTCGCCCCGCGACGGGCACCGGCACCCCACCGCGTACGACTCCCCGCCCCGAGGAGTCGTACGCTCTTTTTGTGACCATTTGCCCGTAAAAGTGCACGTCTGGCACGCGGTCTCCGGGATCTCCCACTATCGTTCGGAGCGTGCCTCGCCCATTGGGAGAACTCGAAGACGCGGTCATGACGCGGGTGTGGAAGTGGAACCGCCCCGTGACCGTTCGAGAAGTCCTGGAAGACATGCAACAGGAACGGTCCATCGCGTACACCACCGTGATGACCGTTTTGGACAATCTCCATCAGAAGGGCTGGGTGCGCCGCGAAGCCGAAGGGCGGGCCTATCGATATGAAGCGGTCTCCACCCGCGCCGCCTACGCCGCCGCGCTGATGAACGACGCGTGGTCCCAGAGCGACAACCCCACCGCCGCCCTCATCGCGTTCTTCGGCATGATGAGCCAGGAACAGCGCGAGGCGCTCAGAGACGCCATCCGCATCGTGCAGGGACCGGAAACGTCCGCGCCCAACCCCGGCTCGGGGCCGGACGCGGGCGAGCGATAGCGTCCCCACATGTCAAAAGCCATCACCGTCCGGCGGGCCCGCACCAGCGATGTCCCCGACGTGCGCCGGCTCCTCGACGCGTACGTCCGTGACCGCATCCTGCTCGACAAAGCGATGGTGACGCTTTACGAGAGCATCCAGGAGTTCTGGATCGCCGAACGGGACGACAACGCCGAGGTGGTCGGCTGCGGCGCCCTGCACGTGATGTGGGAAGACCTCGCGGAAGTGCGGACTCTGGCGGTGAAGCCCGGCCTGAAGGGCGCGGGTGTCGGCCATCAGTTGCTGGAGAAGTTGCTGGAGACCGCGCGCTGGCTCGGTGTTCGACGCGTTTTCTGTCTGACCTTCGAAGTGGACTTCTTCGTCAAGCACGGCTTCGTGGAGATCGGGGAGACGCCGGTCGACACCGATGTGTACGCGGAGCTGCTGCGTTCCTATGACGAGGGCGTAGCGGAGTTCCTGGGTCTCGAACGAGTGAAACCGAACACCTTGGGCAACAGCCGGATGCTTCTGCATCTGTGATCGTCGGGCATCGGCAGGCATCCGCCGCTCTTCCCGACCGTTCGTAGTCTCTGACGAACCGTGGGCGCAGTCCTGCGCAGTCCTTCGTCAGG
>NZ_BAABCQ010000029.1:0-56176 GCF_039539045.1 Streptomyces marokkonensis | reverse complement strand
ACGGAATCATTCACCGGCTGGGCACCGGAGCGCAGTGGCGTGAACTGCCCCAACGCTTCGGCCCGTGGAAGACCGTCCACAAGCGGCACTTGCTGTGGTCGGCCGACGGCACCTGGGAGAGGCTCCTGCGGCACGTCCAGTCCGCCGCCGACGCCGAAGGCGGCATCGACTGGAACATCAACGTCGACTCCACCATCACGCGCGCTCACCAGCACGCCGCAGGAGCACCTCAAACTCCACCGCGCTCGCTGAGCCCTTCAAAAAGGGGATGCCAAAGGCCAGCGCGTCGGCTGCCGTCCATGGTGATGCTGCACGGCCACCGGGAGGGGGAGGCGCCCAGGGCGAGGCCCTCGGCCGGTCCCGCGGCGGCCTGACCACCAAGATTCACATTGCCGCGGAGGGCCACTGCCGCCCGCTGTCTTTGCTGATCACGCCGGGACAGCGGGCGGACTGTACGCAATTCGAGCCGGTCATGGACAAGATCGCTGTCCCGCGCGCGGGACGCGGCCGTCCCCGCCGCACGCCGGACAGCGTGAGCGCCGACAAGGCGTACAGCAACCGCAAGATCCGTGCCTACCTCCGCAAACGCGGCATCCGGCACGCGATCCTGGAGAAGAAGGACCACAAGGCCGCCCGCCTGCGCCGGGGTTCACGCGGCGGACGGCCCCCGGGCTTCGACAAAGCCCGGTACAAAGATCGCAACACGGTGGAGCGGGCCATCGGCAAGCTGAAGCAATTCAGAGCAGTGGCAACCCGATATGACAAGCGCGGGTACGCCTACCTCGGCACCGTCACCGCCGCCGCACTCCTCATCTGGCTCCGATCATGATCGGAGAGACAGGCCCTAGTAGGGCTGGCCGTCGCCGGCCGAGCAGCTGCAGCCGGCGGACTCGGCGACGTCGACGTCCAGGTCGCCGATGATCTGGAACGTGCCCTCAGGGATCGGGGGAGTGGAGATCGGCACGGGCAGGGTGCCGGTGGCCTCTGTGGGCGGGCGCAGGCCGATGGTGACCGGGACGGGTGCGGGCCGGGTCAGGGTGGTGCTGGTGGGAGTCATGCTCCGTAACCTCCGTGTTGGCAGTAGAGCGATCGGTTGTCCCCCGCCTCCTGGTGGAGCTTGGCCAGCGGTCGGCATGTCCTGCAGGTGCCGACCTTCGAGCAGCCGGAGCATCCGCCGGTGCGGAGCTGGAGGGACTCGGCGATGCCGCCGAGCCGGGGGAGGGCGGTCAGGCCCTCCGTCATGAGGTTCACGCTGGGGTCGCGGCCGATCTTGCAGACCGAGGCGATGCCGTGCGGGTCGACGTGGAAGAAGGTGTGGCCGGCGTTGCAGCCGGTGAAGATGCGGCGGGCGCGGACGTACTTCTGGGCCTGTGAGGCGAGCGGTTTCGCCTCTCCGTCGATCGTCGGGGACATGTTCGTGAAGACCTGGTACGGGAAGCCCCAGCGGTCTTCCACCAGGCGGACCATGTCGTCCACCTCGTGGGCGTTCTCCTCGGCGACGATGATGTTGATTCGCACGGGCAGTCCCGCCGCGCGGGAGGCGTCCAGGCCGCGGCTGAGGCGGTCGAAGGCGCCGCGGTTGCGGGTGACGGCGTCGTAGGTCCCCCCGGTCGCCCCGTAGAGGCTCACCGTCAGGCGGTAGGGCCGCAGGCGGGCGAACAGCTCCTGCATCCTCGCTTTGTGGAGCTGGCTGCCGTTCGTCGAGACCTGGATCATCATCCCGAGGCCGGTGGCGTACTCGTACGCGGCGGCGAACTGCGGGTCGATCAGGGCCTCGCCGCCGGTGATCTGAAGCCACAGGACGCCGGCATCGCGCAGCATGGTGAGCAGGCGCGTTTTGTCTTCCCAATCCAGGCCCTCGAACCGCTTCTCGCCGAGGTAGCAGAAGCCGCAGTCGTGGTCACAGCCGAGGTTGATCTCCCATGACGCCTTCGCGTACCCGTAGGTGGAGCGTTCGCGGACAATGAGGTTGTCCTGCAGGGGTCCTGTGGGCATGGGCATCTGCCATGCGGCCGTGGTCGCCTCGGCGAGCCAGGCCGGGGCCGACCGGTCCTCGGTGACCGCCGTGCGCAGTTCCTCGAAGCGGGACTCGGGGATGGCGACTCCCTTGGCGTGACCGGGCCGGAGGAGGAGGTACTGGCCCAGGAACGGGCTCGCAAGCAGTTGGTGCACGTTGCCTCCATGTCGTCTGGCAGGGGTGGGGCGGGTCCGTGCAGAGGTGGAGTCGGGGGAACTCCTCGGACCCGCCCCGCTCACCGGCCACCTGTCCTTCGGCTGGCCGGTGAGGCTGGAAGGCCCCGACGCGGGGTTCTATGAGGCAGTGGCCAGACCGTTGAGCAGCTCGTCGAGACCGACGACGCGGAACGACTGGAGGCGGCGGACCAACTGGGAGGCGAGGAACGTCCCGAGGTTCGGGTGGCCGTACGGCAACGGCGCATCCGGCTGTGCGATGCCCTTCACGCTGCCCTCGTCCCGGCCGTACAGAGTGCCGTGCACGCCGTACAGTGGTGCGCTCCTGGCCAGGAACACCGTCGGGTCGTCCTCCAGGTGCGGACAAAGCCTCGCGGCGGCACGGGTGTGCTTGCGGCACACCGGAGGCTGATTGGTGAGGGTGATCGGCTGACTTGGATCGTGATCCCGGGGGCCGGCGAGGAAGATGAAGCCAAGGGGAGTGCGTGCGGGACGTGTGCAGACCTGGCAGGTGAGCGTCTGCATGCACACCATCTGCCGGTGGGGATGCATCAGCTTCCACTGCGGCTCACCGGTGATCCGGCCTTCGGCGTCGACGGGGTTCCATCCGCACCGGGCCCAGAGCACGCCTCGCGGGTCTCGGTCCCGTGGGTCTTCGTCCGCGTAGTAGAGCCGCGGGCCGGAGGGGTGATACATGATGACGAGGTTGTCCGGCGCCGCCTCCTCCCCGGCCCTCTGGGTGATGTACGGGACCAGGGAGAGGCTCTTGTCTCTCGACTCGACGGCCCGCGGGTTGTACGTGAGGCGGAGGGGAGGGAAGGTCACGGCCCCTCCGCAAGGCACTGGTGGGCCACCAAGCGTTCGAGGAGTTCGTCGAGCGTCCACGCCATGCGCCGGAGGTGTCCGACGGCCCGGCGGTGATCGGTGGGTACTTCCTCGGTCCCGATGGTGCGCCCGCGCTCGATGAGGTCGGCCACCTGCCCGTCCTGCTCGGCCACCTTGGAGAACACGGCGAGGTGGACGAGTCGCATCAGATGACCACGAAGGCGCTGCGCGTGCTCGTCGACTTCGTGTTCGGTGGGCGTGTAGTCGTCCAGGACGGCTGCCACGTCATCGAGCAGCAAGCCGTCGACATACGGGGCCCAGCGCTGCACCTTCTCCAGCACCCTTCTCAAGCCGGCCTCGGTGAAGGGCGGTACGGCGGCTCGCACGGGATGGGACCAACCGGGGCGGAGGGTGGTGGCCGTCATCGCACCGACTCCTCTGGCACAGCGAGGCGGAGCCGGTGGGTAGCTCGTACGGGGGCGGGCACGGTGATCTCCTCTACTCGAAGTCGGCGATGCGGACGCCCTGGAGAGGGCCGACCATCGGCTTCGAGGCTCCCGTTGCGGTAGTGGCGTTTCCACGCCGTCGCTACGCCTTTTCCCCGCCGTCTGGACGGCGGAGAAGCGTCGGTCGGACGGCGTGGAGACGCGCTGGAGACAAGCGGAACCTGTGGGTCACACCCTTTCGTACGACCGGAAGAGCGACCGCGATGCTGAACGACTCACGCCCGGCAGTCCACAGTTCTCCCACGCACTGGGCGGCCCTGGCCGGTCGGTGCGAGCCGCTTGCCTCCGCCCGTGACCACGCTCGTACAGTGCTGGCCGGTGTCGTGCCTTGCGTGGACGACGCGGTGCTGGTCGTATCCGAGCTGGTGGGTAACGCAGTGCGACACACGACGGCCGGCCCCGACTGTCTGACCATCGAGATTGACGGAGATCAGATCGTCGTCGCGGTCCACGACCCGGAGCCTGACGACGGTTGTGTGCAACTGCCGGCGACGGCTGCCGATCCGCTTGCCGAGTCTGGCCGTGGGCTGTGGCTGGTGCAGACGCTGGCACGTCGTTGGTACGTGGAGACCACCGCCGTCGGCAAGGCGGTCGTTGCCGTCCTGCCGCGCGGGAAGGCGGCGGTCAGCCGAGCGGCAGGCTCTTGACGACGTCCCACCGATAGGCGCGGTCCTCGCGTCGTAGCTCCACCAACTGCACTTCACGGACGTCCAGATCAACTGGTGCAAGCCTGCGGAGCGGGGTGACGGCCTTGATGACGGGGGCAGCGGGGCGGGGCCGGTTGTTGTAGGCCAGGCTCAGGTGCGGGCGGAACAGCGCGGTCGGCTTGCGGGGAGCCAGTCCCAACGGAGCCATGGACTTGCTGAGGGCCGCGTGCAGCGCCAGTACCGGGCCCCAGGGGGCGACTGTAAGACGTACGGCTCCCCGAGAACCCGCGAGTGGGACCGCCCGCAGGCGGAAGGCCGCCGGGCATAGCGGGGCCGCCGCGCTGATGACGTCATCGAGACGGGGCAGCGGCAGCGCTGCGGTGGAACCGACGCGTGTGAGCGTGATGTGCAACCCGTCGTCGGGGACCGGGTCCAGGCCGAGCGGCGCGAGGTGCTGCTGGCAGCGAAGAGCGAGGTCGGCCAGCGCTGGGCTGTCGGGGAAGGTGAGCATCCAGTAGTACGCCCGGGTCTGTGCCGTCCAGCCGGGGCGGTCCCAGTGATCGACCATGGTCTCCACGGCGTCGAAGGCGGCCTGGTCGTCCGCCGCGATCACCGCCGGGTCACTCAGGTCGGTCGGCGGGTGGGCAGGGAAGGCTGCGGGATCGGCGCTGAGCTGAATGTGCGGCCAAGGCACCCGGCGAACTCCTCCGTGATCACCCCGCCTCGGCAGGCGGGAACTGACGGCCCCAGATGCGGAGCTGTTCGCCATACTCGCGCACCGCCGGCCGAGACCGCCAAGGGGCTGCTCGCTCGTACAAGTCCCGGGAGCGTTGCCGCACCGAGCTGATCGGCAGCGGACTGGCCAGAGTGATCGCCTGTTGCCCGAGGGACATGGCATGCTCCACGTCCGGTGCTCGCTGTTGAAGCACCGCAGTGGCCACGTCGAGGCGGACCAGCGAGCGGCTCCACGCGGAATCGGACTTCTCGACCAGGTCGTCGAGGTCCTCGGCGTCCCGCAACACGTGCCCGGTGTCCTGCAGAGCGACACGGGCGGTCAGCGCATTGGCCAGGGTGCGGGCCCGTCCGTACGGCAAGAAGGAGATGCAGGAGGTCAGGCCGGGGTCAACATCATGTCGGTCGGAGAGCTCCAGCGCCTGTCCGATGGCCCGCTCGGCCTGGTTCCGGTTACTGAGTTTGCCGAGCGCGCGGGCCCTGCCGTTGACCAGGAGCCGGATGGCCTGCGGGTGGTTCGGCGCCCGGTCCACCGCGGCGGCGGCCCGCGCGTCGGCCTCGTCGTAGCGCCCTGCGTAGTACGCCGCGAAGGACTGGGTGCCGCAGGCCCACAGCTCGGTGTCGAGATCGCCGATCGCCCGGCTCAGTTCCAGCGCTTCGGCGCAGTACGCCTCAGCCAGGGGGAACGCGCCGGTGTTCACCGCCATGTAGCCGAGCAGCCCGCCAGCGCGTGCGGTGATCCGGAACAGTTCCCTGCGCGCGGACGGAGGTTGCTGACCGGCGAGCAGGGTGTGCCCAATGCTGCGCAGGCTGCTCGTCTGTCCCCACAGGCCGTCGGGTCCGTCCTTCTCGTACCGCTCGGTGATCACGTTGATCCGGGAGGCGAGAAAAGACAGAGTGGTCTGATCGACGTTGCCGCAGGCCAGCTGGCGGGCTCGGGCGACAATCGCCGCCGGGTCGTCATCGTGGGCCGCCGGGTCGGCCTGAGGAGAAGGTGGAACGTCCGCAGGTAGTGGCTCTGGGGCGGTCGGCGGATAAGCCGAAACCGAAGCGAACAGGTCGCGGGCGGCCCTGCCCAGCAGCTCCTCCAGAATGCGGCACGTGTCGGGGCGGGGAAGCTGCTTCAGTTCCCCACTCATCCACCGGTCGAACTGCCGCGAAGAGACCGCGACCGAGGCCAGCCTAGGGTCACCCGCCTCCTCGGCCAGGTTCCGGGCCGCGCGGGAGAACTGCACCTCGAACGCCGTGTAAGTCGTGAGGTGGCGCTCTTCGAGTAACTGCCGCAGCAGCGTGTTCCGGGGCATGGAAGACCTCCCAACACGTCGGCGGAGCCAAGGACTCCTCGGCGAACGGCACGCACGCCGGACCGTGCGGCGTACGGGATGTCCTACGCAAGAGTGCCGACGCAAAGCGCAACTAGGCAATATGTCTGGCCAAGTTGGCCCGTTCGGGTTGTCCGCCAACGGGTGGATGGACAGACTGCCTCCATGGCACTGAAGAGGAAGCTGGTCCCTCAGTCGGTCTACCGACGCCAGCTTGCCACCCGGCTGCGCGAGTTACGGGAGGCGTCCGGCCTGACCCTCACCGAGGTGTCGGAGCAGATTGAAGTCAACCAGGGGTCCCTCAGCCGGATCGAGACCGGCGAGCGCGGCACCACTCCAGTTCTGGTCCGGGCTCTCCTCGACTGCTACTCCGTCACGGACGCCGAGCTGCGTGACGACATCCTGGACCTGGTGCGTGCCGACAAGGAACAGCAGAAGCCCTGGTGGCGCAAGTACTCCACAGTTCTCACCCCGACCCGCTACGACGGTTACCTCGCCTTGGAGGCAGGTGCCGTCGCGCTGGCCAACTACCAGCCGTTGCTCGTTCCCGGCCTGCTTCAGACGGAGGACTACGCTCGCGCCGTCATCGCCCAGATGCGTCCTGATCTCGGTGCCGATCAGATGGACGCTCTGGTCAAGGTACGCATGGAGCGCCAGGAAAGCTGCTTGTCCGGTGAGCGCCCCGCCGAACTGCGGGCCGTCCTGGACGAAGGCGTCCTCCATCGCGTCATCGGCTCACCCACCGTGATGCGTCAGCAGTTCGCGCGCCTGGTCCAGGTCGGCGAACAACCGAACGTCACCATCCAACTCCTCCCATTCAGCCTTGGCGCCCATCCGGGCCTGTATGGCCCCTTTGTCATCCTCATATTCCCCCAGCCCACAGCTCCGCTGGTCTGGCTGGAGAACCCCAACAACTCCGTGTATCTGGAGTCCCAAAGCGACGTCCAGAACTACACGGACACCTTCGACCAGCTCAGGGCCTCCGCCCTCAGCCCGGCCGAGACCCGAACCCGCCTCATCCGCACTGCCGAGGAGCTCGAACCTTGAGCACGACTTCCACCCGCCGCCCCCACGTCGAGGAACTGCACAACGCGCACTGGCGCAGGAGCTCCTACAGCGGAGGCGCCAACGACTGCGTCGAGATCGCCGACCTCGGTGCGTACGCAGCGGTGCGCGATTCCAAGGCCCTCGACCTCTCACCCGTGATCCTCAGCCGTTCCGCCCTGGGCAATCTGCTGGACCACTACACCGACGGCGAGGCTTGCATCGGTTGAGGCACGGCCCGAGCCGCACATGCGCCGTTTCAGCCGCCAACTGGGAGAGCCCGCGTGAGTGACCAACACGACAAGCCGTTCCTCCAGATCGTGGTCTGCGCGGCCGGGGTCGCCGCCGACGTCGGCCGGCTGATCACCGCCGCGCAGGAACGGCACTGGGACGTCGGCGTCGTAGCCACCCCGCAAGGAGTCGGCTTCCTTGATGTGGAGACGGTCGAGGCCCGGACCGGCCGCCCCATCCGCTCAGCTTGGCGGTCGCCGGGTGAGCCACGCCCGAGCCGGCCTGCGGATGCGATCGCGGTCGCCCCGGCGACCTTCAACACGGTCAACAAGTGGGCCGCCGGGATCTCCGACAACCTCGCGCTGGGCATCCTGTGCGAGGCGCCCGCCATGGGTGTACCGGTCGCCGTGCTGCCGTACCTGAACTCCGCCCAGGCCGCTCATCCTGCATACCGCCGGAGTCTGGATCTGCTGCGAGAGATGGGCGTCCTTATCGGCTCCTACGAGCCCCACCGGCCGAAGGCGGGCGGCGGGGCCGACCACTACCGCTGGGAGGAAGTGTTGGAACTTCTCGCCCCCAGGCTGCCCGCGCGGTCGTGATCAGCGACGGCGTGCTCGCGGCTGCGGGGGTGAGACGGTGGTTACCTCGTGGGCCGAAGTGCCGGGTGTCCCATCGGGCCGTGCTGCGCCGTGGGCCTGTACTGCACGGGCGCGTGCGTTGGGCGTCGGCCGTGCGCTGAAGCGTTGAACTCGCCATGCCAACGTCCCTGCGGGGGAGCGGGCGTCATCCAGGGCACGTTGGTCGGCGGCCTGCCTGAGGAGGCGCTCAGGGTCGTACCCAAGCGCTTCCGCTTCGGCGAGTGCGGCAGTGAGGGCAGCAATCGAGGGATCTGCCAGGACGTGCTCCGAATGCTCGGGTACGGCCCGACGGATGTGGTGGACGTGCCGGTCCACAGTCGGTTGTGGCGGTCGACGCCGGACGAGGGCGGTCAGGGGCGCGGTTGCTGCCTGGTCGTAGGCGGCTTGGAGGTGGAGCAGGGTCTGCTGGGCTGCGGCGACCTGCTGGTCGTGGTGGCGGAGCTGGTGCCAGCGGGAGGCCGCGATGGTGACCAGGATCGCGGCATCGAGGAGCATCGCCAGCGCCGTACCGTCGCTTGGTGCGGGCTCGCGGAGCATCGCACGTGTGGCGCTTCGCAGGGCACGGGCGTGGTGGTGTTCGGCCTCAATGCGGGACCGCGTGGCGCGCTCGAAGGCGTAGATGTGCCTTGGTTGCCTGACGGGAACCCCAGCACACGGCGAGGGGCATCGGCAGATGGTCCGCAGAGCCTGGGTACTCGCCTCGGCATGATGAAGCGCGCGCTGTGGCAGGGACTGGTGGCCGGCACGACCGGGGTACTGGTGATGACGCTCGGCGAGAAGGCGGAGCAACGGCTGACCGGCCGCCGTGACTCCCATGTGCCCGCCCGCACCCTGGAACGCCTCACCGGCATGCGGGAGTATCCCGGCCGTCAGCCTGTGCCGCTGAACCTGGCCATGCACGTGGGGCAGGGCGCCCTCCTCGGCGTGTTGCGGTCGGTGATGGCGCACGCCGGGCTGCGCGGGCCCTGGTCGTCGGGGAAGTTCGCCGTGGTCCGGGTCACCAGTGATCAGATCCTGGAGAACGCCACCGGCGTCGGCGCCCCGCCTCAGACCTGGCCGCGCGGCGAACTGGTCGTCGACCTGCTGCACAAGGCGGTGTACGCCTTCGCGACCGGCGCCGTCGCCGACGCCCTGGCTTCAAGATCGGGCCCAGGTCCTGGACAGCGCCATGCGTCGGTTGGCACCGGGCGACAGGCGGCCATGGGCCCCGTGCCACGCGACCAAGCCCAGGGGCGGTAGCGCCGCCCGAGTACCACTGTCGGTCGTGCCGCCTCGGGGACGACTCCACGGATGCGAAGCACCTTCACAAGGGTTCGTCTCGGTCGAGTGGGCCCCAGCGCCCAGGCTGCTCGGTGATGATGCGGGAGGCTTCCCCGATCACCTGGTCGGCGATCCAGCCGAGGGGTTCGATCTCCGTCACCAGCGGCTCGTTGTCCGGACCGCGTGCCGCCTCCGTGCCGTGCAGGACCCAGGGGCGGGTGCGGGCGTCCTTCACGCGCGGCAGGTGGCAGTAGTCGTACAGACGGCGGGCGACCCAGATGCGTACGGGGCGCTCGCCCCACCAGTCCTCAAGGTCCAGCGGGCTGGCCGACAGGCCCGGCAGTTCGATGCCCGTCAGATCGTCCGTACTGCTCGTCTTCGGCAGGTCGCGCTCCGGCCCGCGGGACCAGCGCACGTAGAGGCCGCGACGGTGGGTGATGAGCCGGGTGAGCTCATCGAGGCTGCTGAACGTCGGCAGGTCGACGGTCTTGGTCATCATTCTGGAGGGACGACGCCGGGGGCAGTCACGTAGCCAGAAGGGAGTCGTCTTCGGCACGCGCTCCGGGCAACTGGTGGCGGGCGGCAACGAGGGCGGTGTCGACATCGCGGGTCCCGGTCGACACGCACAGCGTGTAAGCGACGTCTTCCATACGCCGGCGCGCGTCCTCGGTGCCGGCTTCGGCGTGCAGGGCACGCAGCGTCTCGTACTGCTCGATGAGGTTCTTCAGCACGACGGGGTGTGCCAAGAGCATCGAGAGCCTTCCTTGTCACCATCGCTCACGTGGGTCATACACCGACCCGTGTGCCCCGGCCCCCAGCCGTCATTCCGGTGCGTTCCCGCACCGGCGGCCAGAGGTCAGTAGGGGCCAGTGTCCTGCTCAGTCGGTGGACAGAGCCTGGAGCAGGTCGCCGACCTTGGGGTCGGGCAGGGAGCGGGCGACGTCGGCCTGCGCGACCATGCCGACCAGGTCGTGACCGTCGATCACCGGCAGGCGGCGCACCTTGTGTTCCGTCATGGTGCGCAGGATCTCCTCCACGTCGTCGTCGGCGCCGATGGTCACGGCCTCGCCCTGGGCCAGGTCGCCGGCCGGACAGGTCGCGGGGTCCTTGCCCGCGCCCAGCACCTTCACGACGACGTCCCGGTCGGTCAGCATGCCCTTGAGCTTGTTGTCCGTGCCGCAGATCGGCAGGGCGCCGACGCCGAGGTCCTTCATCTTGCGGGCCGCGTCCAGCACCGTCTCCTCGGCACCGATGCACTCGGCCCCGCCCGTCATGATGTCCCGTGCCTTCGTCATCAGATTCACTCTCCCTGTGTCGTCGGCCGTCCCTGAGCACCGTGTCAGCGGACGATCGCGTTGGGTGGCTGCGGGCGGGGTTCCCCGCGGTCGCCCGCCGTAACGCTTGCCTCGGCGCTGACCTCACCGCCGCTGAAACGGCACGCCGTACCGGCGTGAGCGGTCATCCGCCTCCCGGCACAGGGATGCATGATCACAGGTTGTGACATGCTCCGGTGGGCTGGATGCTGGTACGAAACCGGGGCAGGCGTAAGAAAGCCTCTGCCCGCTGCACACACCGGTGAGCGCCATGACCTCTTCCACGCATCCCAGTCCACAGTCGCTGCCGACAACGACCGATGAGCTGGTGAAGGAGCTGCAGCGG
Source organism: Streptomyces marokkonensis (assembly GCF_039539045.1). Taxonomy (NCBI): domain Bacteria; kingdom Bacillati; phylum Actinomycetota; class Actinomycetes; order Kitasatosporales; family Streptomycetaceae; genus Streptomyces; species Streptomyces marokkonensis. Next base: position 45,122 of record NZ_BAABCQ010000029.1, on the reverse strand, counting down.
GTGCGGGCGGAGAACAGAGAGCTCAAGCAGGCCCTCGCCTCCCACGCCCTGGTCGACCGGGCCATCGGCGTCCTGACCGTCCTGGGCCAGATCAGCCCCAGTGACGGGTTCACGGTGCTACGGGAAATCTCCCAGCACACCAACGTCAGACTCTCCGTCGTGGCTGAGTACCTCCTCAAGCACGCACAGGGCGCGGCTCTGCCTGCCGTTCTGCTGGGAGAGCTGCACGCGGCCCTGGCCCGCCACGCCGGCCCACGCCCCAGTCCCTGATACAGGTGGCCGGCTGCGACCCGTACGAGGGGCGATGTCAGGCGGCAGCACTTCCGAGGCCGGGTGCGTCCAGGAGGGCTACGCCTACGCTGATGCGTTTGCCGACCGGCTCGCGCCGCGCCTCGAAACTCTGGGCGACAGCCATGACGATCTCCAAACCGTGCTGTCCCACCCGGCCGGCATCCGCGGCGCGGGCCACCGGCAGTACCGGGTCGGAGTCCCACACCGAGACCTCCACCGTCTCCCCCGTGACGCGCAGGGTCATCAGTATCGGGCCCGGTGCGTACTTGCGGGCGTTGGTGACCAGTTCGCTGACCACCAACTGCGTGAGGTCCGTGGCCCGCTGCGACACCGGCAGATCGTGCTCGGCCTGGGCATGGCCGAGGAAGGTCGCGGCCTTGTGACGGGCTTGGGCGATGCACGGTCCGTCAGCCGCCAGCGCCACGGTGAAATGGGCCGATCGGCCGTCCAGCGCTGTCTCGTCTTCCTCCAGCGGATGTGGTCCCGCCACGACTGCCCTCATTTGCTCCCCCGTTCACACTTCTCGCCCTATACCCGGGTTGCCGCAAGCCATGCCACCCGAGTCCTGTCGTCTAAGCCACGCCTCGAAGCGGCCTCTGTCGCGCCGGGCGACGCCTCTGCAGGGTTTGGGTGTGCCAGGATCACTGGCATGGTCGAGGGGAAGAAGACGGGTACTGAACGTGCCGAGAGGGCTGGCCGGTTGTCGGTCGTGGCTACGGCCACCGACGGCATCCACGTGGTGTCACTGGCCGGAGAGATCGATCACGACTCCGGGGACATGCTCCGCCAGGCCCTGGACGCCTGCGATACCCCCTGCCCCCGGATCGTGGTCGACCTGCGTCAGGTCACCTTCATGGACTCCAGTGGCATCAACGTCTTCATTGCCGCTCACCGTAAGGTCGGTGAGGCCGGCGGTTGGCTGCGTCTGGCCGCGCCCGGCGAGGCGGTGATGCGCACGCTGAGCCTCGTGGGCGTCGACGCCGTGATCGACTGCCGCGAAACGCTCCGCCAGGCGCTCCGCGACTGACGTCGTCGGACGCGGGAGTACCACGTTCAGCTCAGGAGTGTTGCACGTATGTCGCGGTGGCCCGGGGTGGAGTCAGGCGCCGAGTTTGTCGACGGCGTCCTGCAAAGACGCCGACAGGCGTGTGACGTCCTCATCGGCGGGTGACGGTGTACCAAGCCGCTCCACGAGCTCTGCGCGGGAAATGAGTACGGCTGCTCCCTGGTACTGCTCACTGGTGAGGGCAGCCTGCTCCACTACCTGAGCACGGCCCTCCAGGAGCACCAGGACGGTGTCGTCCGACGGAGCGTCCAGGAGCTCCCTGATCAGGACCTCGTCGATCTCCATACGCTCTCCCCTTGACAGCGCCGTCCGCAGACCGCGCGCCCCGGGCCCGTGGGCCCGGCCCGGGACGAGGCTGTTGCGGACCTACTTGCCCATGGCCTTGCGGACGGTGTCCTTGGTGCGGTCCATGAGCGCGGCGACCGGCCCGAGGGCCATGTTCTTCGCCCCGGACTCCACGCCCGGGTGGGGGCGAGTGGGCGCCATCGCTTCGGCGGCCTTGATGGCCTTGGCCATCGAGGCGAGGTTGGTGACGTCGGTGCTGCGGCGGATGTGGGTGAACTCGTACCGTTCCTCGGCCCGCGCGTGGGCCTGGACGTCCTTGCGCAGCTTGAGCAGCTGCGGCATGAACTTCGGGTCGTCGGTGTCCAGTTCGTCGAGGGCGGCCAGCGTCTCCTTGGCCGCCTTCTCCTCGGCGAGACGGTCCTTCACCACCTGCTCGCCACCGGGGAAGCCCTTGCGGGCGAAGGGGTGGACGACCTCTTCCTCGGCCGTCTCGTGCACGGCCAGCAACCGCACCAGCCGCCGGAAGGCATCCCGGCGCTCCTCGCCCGTGGCCGCTTCGACCTCGTCGAAGAGGTTGCGGATGTCGCCGTGCTGGCGCATCAGCAGGGAGACGACGTCGTCGTCCTCGGCCATGTCGTCCCCGGCGTGCGGGGTGTGCAGCTCGGACATGTCGGCCTCCCCTACTTCTCGCGCTGCGTGGGGTCGGGGTGCTCGCCCTCGGTCTGGACGCGGTACTCGCGGCCGAACATCTCGTCGTGCTGGGTCATGACCCGGTCGCTGGGAGGCGCCTCGCCACCGTGGATCTGCTCCTGCATCTGCTCGAACCGCTCGTGCGCCTCCCGGACGTATCCGGCACCGAGCGTCGTGAGGTCCATCTGCGTGTCCAGCAGCTCGCGCAGGTAGCCCTTGTTCGGCTCGAAGGTGAGCACGTTGGGCAGCTCGGGGGCCAGCACCGAGGCGGGGTCGCGGCCGTCGTGGCGGCGCATCAGGTCGCAGGCGGCGTGCAGGTGCTCCAGCTCCATGTTCAGGTGCAGCTCCCAGATCGCCTTGACCCTGGGGTCGCTCTCCTGCTCCATGAAGGAGTAGTACAGGTAGCACTCGTTGTACTCGTGGTTGACCAGCTGCTCCCACCACGTCTCCCCCGGGTCCACGAGTGACTCGTAGTGGGTGACGTGCTCCTCCTCGATCAGCCCGATCTCCTGGTAGAGCTGGCGGGCGATCGGCTCCATGTAGGTGGGGCCGGTGTTCATGTAGAAGTTCATGGTCTGCTGTTCCGCCGACATGATCGTCAGCGCGTGCAGCTTGGAGAGCGGGTTCGCCTGGTCCTTGGAGTACGGGTCGCGGACGTTGTCGTACGCGTCCCGGTGGTGGTACCGCGTGGGCCGGCCGGGCATGACCTCGGTCAGGCCGTCGACGATCGACTCCGCCTTGCGGTGCTCGATCATCTCGTACAGGTTCGCGTACCGGTACAGGTGGTCGAAGTCCTCCAGCACACCGAACTGGTACGCCTGCTTCAGGTACGGGTCCGGCTCCATCCGGGCCACCCACGCCGTCAGGTCCACCGCCACCTGCTCGTACGCGATGGTCGTCTCCAGCACCGAGGAGACGCCTGGGAGCAGCCAGTTCACGACCTTCTGCTGCTGCGCCTCGATGTAGCGCACCCGCGCCAGCTGCCGCTTGATCTCGGGGTCGACCGTGTGCCGGGCGAGCTGGTGGCTGAACAGGATCGCCTCCACCTCGATCCCGTTCATCGTGATGATCCGGCAGCGGGTGTACGGGTCGCAGTGGTCCGGGTCGATCGGAGCCACGTTCAGCTCACGCCAGTTGCGAACCTGGCGGTCCAACGGGATACCCCGTTGTTCCAGCGGATTGAACGTCATGGGGCGTGCCTCCTGGGGCCGAGGGGGGACTCGCGCCGCCGGGGTACCCCGTTCTCGGGCGACGAGCGCAGACGTGGCTCCCAGTCTGTTCAGCGTCGGTGCTTTCCAGCCACCGCTCACGCCCGCAGGCCGCATGGTTCCCTCTGGTGGGTCAACCGAGCGAGCGGACCGGCCGCCACCCGGGGCACATCACCCACCCCCAGCAAAACCAATGTGCCCTCAATGTGCCCTGGCCGCCCGACGGCCCCTCCCCGGCAAGCAGAAGGGCGAGGCCCGAAGACCCCGCCCAACCCCTACGAAACCCCAGCTCAGGGCCACACCAGGCAATACGGCTGATGCCCCGCCTCATGCAGCCGGTGCGAGAAGTCCTGCCACTCGTGCAGCAACTGGTAGACGTTGAACGCGTCCCGCGGTCCGCCCCGGTCCGGGACCGTGGACCAGATGAAGGCCGCCGCGCCGACCGACTCCTCGCCGATGCCGCGCAGAGGGTCGACGACCGTCATGGGGAGTTTCACGACCGCGTAGTCGGGGTGCAGGACGACCAGTTCGAGCGGGGGGACCTTGTGCAGGGGCACGCCCTCGATGCCGGTGAGGACCATGGCGGCCATGGTCTCCGGCTTGATCTTGGTGAACATGCCGTTCATCCCGAGCTCGTCGCCGCCGAGCTCCTCGGGGCGCATCGAGATCGGGACGCGGGCCGCGGTCGCGCCGTCGGGCGCGCCGAAGTACTTGTAGGTCACCCCCACCCGACCACCCTTCCCGCTCCCCGTCCCCAGCCGGCCGGCCTGCTCAGCGAACCGGTCGGGTTCGCCGGGAGTGCCGTGTGCCTGACGTGCTTCGGTCGATTCCGCCGCCTCGCGTCGGTGCCTTCCCCGCCGGGCACGTCGAGGACCCAGGTCGTCGGTCCCCTCGCCCAGTCCGCCACCGCGATGCATATCTCCACCCGACTGCTTTTCTAGGACGCGTGGCCCCCGCCGCGCAACCCGATCATCGTGTCAGTGACCTCCCCCGCGGCCGCTCGCCGAAACGTGCGGTGAAACATATGTCCGTCATATGTCCGCAGGACGCCGGCAGCCCTTTCCGCGCCTCCCGCGTGAGCTGCGTGGACGGGTCCCAGTCTGGCAGACGGCACAGCGATCGGGCGGGTTGTCTACCCTGAGGAGGTCACCCTGGGCAACCAGAGGCCGCGCAGGGGCCGAGCAGAGTCCGATACGTCGGAGAAGGTCGAGAAGGTCGGAGAAGTCGCAGGTCATGAGCGAACTGACACATCCATACGAAGCACCGGCCTCGCAGGCTCTGTTCGACCGCGCGTCGGTCGTCACGCCGGGCGGCGTGAACTCCCCGGTGCGGGCCTTCGGCGCCGTGGGCGGCACGCCCCGGTTCATGGTGTCCGGCACCGGTCCGTACCTGACCGACGCGGACGGCCGGGAGTACGTCGACCTCGTCTGCTCCTGGGGGCCGATGATCCTCGGGCACGCCCACCCCGAGGTGATCGCCGCCGTGCAGGAGGCGGTCGCGCGCGGCACGTCGTTCGGCACGCCCGCCGAGGGTGAGGTCGCCCTCGCGGAGGCGATGGTCGAGCGGGTCGCCCCACTGGAGCGGGTACGGCTGGTGTCCAGCGGGACCGAGGCCACCATGTCGGCCATCCGGCTCGCCCGCGGGTTCACCCGGCGGACCAAGGTGATCAAGTTCGCCGGGTGCTACCACGGGCACGTCGACTCACTGCTCGCCGCCGCCGGCTCCGGCGTCGCCACCTTCGCGCTCCCCGACACCCCGGGCGTCACCGGCGCCCAGGCGAGCGACACGATCGTCCTGCCGTACAACGACCTCGACGCCGTGCACGCCGCCTTCGCCGCCCACCCCGGCGAGATCGCCTGCGTGATCACGGAGGCCTCGCCCGGCAACATGGGCGTCGTACCGCCGCTGCCCGGGTTCAACCAGGGGCTGAAGGACGCGTGCGCGGCCAACGGCGCGCTGTTCGTCTCCGACGAGGTCATGACCGGGTTCAGGACCAGCCGCGCCGGCTGGTACGGCGTCGAGGGCGTCGTTCCCGACCTGATGACCTTCGGGAAGGTCATGGGCGGCGGGTTCCCGGCCGCGGCCTTCGGTGGACGTGCGGACGTCATGGCGCACCTTGCCCCCGCCGGGCCCGTCTACCAGGCCGGCACCCTCTCCGGTAACCCCGTCGCCACCGCCGCCGGGCTCGCCCAGCTGCGGTTGCTCGACGACGCCGCGTACGCCAAGGTCAACGCCGTGTCGGAGCAGATCCAGGGGCTCGTCACCGAGGCGCTCGGCAAGGAAGGCGTCGCGCACACGCTGCAGACCGCCTCCAACATGTTCTCCGTGTTCTTCACCGACCGGCCGGTGCGGAACTACGAGGACGCCAAGGCGCAGGAGTCCTTCCGCTTCACCGCCTTCTTCCACTCGCTGCTGGAGAACGGCGTCTACCTGCCGCCGTCCTCCTTCGAGTCCTGGTTCGTGTCGACCGCGCACGACGAGCGCGCCGTCCAACGCATCGCCGACGCGCTCCCGGCGGCGGCCCGCGCGGCAGCGGAGGCGACCGCGTGAGCCACGACACCGACCAGGAGCTGACCGTCGTCCACGTGATGCGGCACGGCGAGGTGGAGAACCCGACCGGTGTCCTCTACGGCCGCCTGCCCGGCTACCACCTCTCCGAGCTGGGCCGGCGCATGGCCGACCGGGTCGCCGAGCACCTCGCCCCCCGCGATGTGACGTACGTCGTGGCCTCCCCGCTGGAGCGGGCGCAGGAGACGGCGACGCCGATCGCCAAGGCGCACGGACTCGACCTCGGCACCGACGCGCGGCTCATCGAGGCCGGCAACGTCTTCCAGGGCAAGACCTTCGGCATCGGCGACGGGGCTCTGCGCCGGCCCGCCAACTGGAGGCACGTGGTCAACCCGTTCAAGCCGTCCTGGGGCGAGCCGTACGTCGACCAGGTCGTGCGCATGATGGGCGCGCTGGACGCCGCGAAGGACCGGGCCCGCGGGCACGAGGCCGTCGTCGTCAGCCATCAGCTGCCGATCTGGACCCTGCGGTCGTACGTCGAGCGGCGTCGGCTGTGGCACGACCCGCGCAAGCGGCAGTGCACGCTGGCCTCGCTGACGACGTTCACGTACCGGGGCGACCGGATCGTCTCCGTCGGCTACACGGAACCCGCCCGAGACCTGGTCCCGGCACATCTCCTCGCGGGAGCGAAGCCGGCCAAGGGTCAGGGCAAGGCCTACGGGGCCTGACGGCCACGTCGGCCTGACGGCCACGCCGCTTTGCCCTGACGCCCGCCGCATACGGTCACGCAACCGGCCGTATGCGGCGCTCGTCACCGAATCCGCACAAATTTCCGGAACCCGAACGTTCGTCGCGTCCTCTGACTGGGTGACCACCCAAGGACGCGACGAACGAGGTTGCGATGCGCACTTCCACCCGCACTCTCACCCGCAGGGGGATGCTCGGACTCGGCGCGGGCGCCGCGGCGGCCGGGCTCGCGGGCTGCGGTACCGGATCCGGCTCATCGTCGGACGGATCCCACCAGGCCGGCGGTTCCGGAGAGCCCTCGCCCTCGGGCAGCGGCAAGGCCCCCGCCCGGCCCATCGGGGACGGCTCCACGTCGTACACCGGCAAGCAGCCGCACCAGCCGGAGGCGCCCGTGCCGCTGGAGCCGGGTCAGACCCCGCCGCAGTTCGTCGTCTTCTCCTGGGACGGCGCCGGGGAGGTCGGCAACGGGCTCTTCCCGCGCTTCCTCGACCTCGCCCGCGAGCACGGGGCGCACATGACCTTCTTCCTCTCGGGCCTGTACCTGCTGCCGGAGTCGAAGAAGCGGCTCTACGACCCGCCGAACAACCCGCGCGGCGCCTCCGACATCGGCTACCTCACCGACGCCCACATCAAGGACACGCTCGAGGGCGTCCGCCGGGCCTGGCTGGACGGCCACGAGATCGGCACCCACTTCAACGGCCACTTCTGCGGCGGCGGCGGCACGGTCGGCAACTGGACGCCGGCGCAGTGGCGCAGCGAGATCGACCAGGCGAGGTCCTTTGTCAAGGAGTGGCGGACCAACACCGGCTGGACCGACCTGCCGTCCCTGCCCTTCGACTACGACAAGGAACTCGTCGGCGGCCGTACGCCCTGCCTGCTCGGCCAGGACAGCCTGCTGCCCACCGCCCGCGAGCTCGGCTGGCGCTACGACGCCTCCTCGCCCGGCGGTCGCCAGGTGTGGCCGGCGAAGAAGGACGGGATCTGGGACCTGCCGTTGCAGCAGATACCTTTCCCCGGACACTCCTTCGAGGTGCTGTCCATGGACTACAACATCCTCGCCAACCAGTCGGTCAACACGACCAAGGCGCCCGCCCACAACTACCCGGGCTGGCGCGAGCAGGCCACCCGGTCGTACATATCGGGCTTCAAGCGGGCCTACGAGTCGAACCGGGCGCCCTTCTTCGTCGGCAACCACTTCGAGGAGTGGAACGGCGGCATCTACATGGACGCCGTCGAGGAGGCCCTGAAGCACATCGCGCGGGAGCGGGAGAAGGGGAAGGGCCAGGACGTCCGGCTCGTCTCCTTCCGTCAGTTCACCGACTGGCTGGACGTGCAGAAGCCCGAGGTGCTCGCCAAGCTCCGTACCGTCGAGGTGGGGCAGCGGCCGCCCGGCGGCTGGAGCGCCTTCCTCGGGGAGACCGGCACGGGTGCCTCGAAGCCCTCGGGGAACGCCGCCTGATATGCGGGTTTCCGCCCGTGAGGGGGGTGCGCAAGATCCCCGGAACGGACATGCGAAACTTTTCACATGAGTGCCGCCAGCCGCGCCCCCCTGCGCTCGAACCTCTCGAACCTCTCGGACCGCTCGGACCGCTCGAACCGCGTCGACGCGACCGCCGGCACCACCGGCCGCGTCCGTCGCCGTGTCGCCCTGACCGCCGGCGCCGCCGCGGTCGTGCTGTTCGCCACCGCCTGCGGCTCCGGCGGAACCTCGGGCGGCGGCGGCCAGACCGGCTTCATCACCGGCTCGGACGGCATCTCCACCGTCAAGGAGGGGGAGCGGGCCGACGCCCCCGACCTGTCCGGCAAGACGGTCGACGGCGGGCAGCTCGACGTCGACGACCACAAGGGCAAGGTCGTCGTCCTCAACGTGTGGGGTTCCTGGTGCCCTCCCTGCCGGGCCGAGGCCAAGAACTTCGAGACGGTCTACCAGGACGTCAAGGACCAGGGCGTCCAGTTCGTCGGCATCAACACCCGGGACACGTCCGTCGGCCCGGCCCGCGCCTTCGAGGAGGAGTTCGGGGTCAGCTACCCGAGCCTGTACGACCCGACCGGCAAGCTGATGCTCCGGTTCGAGAAGGGCACGCTCAACCCGCAGGCCGTCCCCTCCACGCTCATCATCGACCGGGAGGGCAAGGTCGCCGCGCGCACCCTCCAGGCGCTCAGCGAGGAAAAGCTCCGCAAGATGCTCGACCCGTACCTCACGGGCGAGTCGGGGGCGGCGGGCGAGTCGGGCGAGTCGGAGAAGTGACGTGAGCGCACTGTCCACGCTCGCCGCGATGGGCCAGAACGGCACCGTGCTCAACGGCGCCCTGCTGGTGGCCCTTCCCGTCGCACTGCTCGGCGGCCTCGTCTCCTTTTTCTCGCCCTGCGTCCTGCCGCTCGTCCCCGGCTATCTGTCCTACGTGACCGGCGTCACCGGCACCGACCTCGCCGAGGCCCGGCGCGGGCGGATGGTCGCGGGCGCCTCGCTCTTCGTGCTCGGTTTCACCGCCGTTTTCGTCTCCAGCGGTGCGCTGTTCGGCTACTTCGGTCAGACGCTCCAGGAGAGTCAGGGCGTCCTGACCAAGGTGCTGGGCGTGCTCATGATCGTCATGGGCGTCTTCTTCATGGGCCTGATGCCCTGGCTCACCCAGCGCGAGCTCCGCTTCCACAAGAAGCCCGTGAACGGCCTGATCGGTGCCCCCGTGCTGGGCGCGCTGTTCGGCATCGGCTGGACGCCCTGCATCGGCCCGACCCTCTCGTCCGTACTGATGCTCTCCGCCGACCAGGGCACGGCCGGCCGCGGCGCCATACTGACCGTCGCCTACTGCGTCGGCCTCGGACTGCCCTTCGTGCTCGCCGCGGTCGCCTTCCGCAAGGCGCTCGGCGCCTTCGGCTGGGTCAAGCGCCACTATGTGTGGGTGATGCGGATCGGCGGCGTCATGATGATCGCGACCGGACTGCTGCTGCTGACCGGAGTATGGGACAGCATCGTGCAGGACATGCAGACCTGGTCCAACGGCTTCACTGTAGGGATCTGACCGATGAGCAAGACCACCACGGGCAAGACCCCGACGGGCACCCCGACGGGCACCCCGACGGGCACCCCGGCGGGCACCCCGACGGGACCCCCGGAGGGCACCGCGTCCGCTGCCGAGGACCAGGACCTCGGCGCCGCCGGCTCCCAGCTCTCCACCGCCCCAAAGGAGGAGGCACCCAACCTCCCCTCGCTCGGCGTCATCGGTTGGGCCCGCTGGTTCTGGCGGCAGCTCACCTCGATGCGGGTGGCGCTGCTGCTGCTCCTGCTGCTGTCGCTGGGCGCGATCCCCGGCTCGCTGATCCCGCAGAGCGGCGTCGACGAGCTGAAGGTCGAGGAGTTCCGCGAGAACCACGACGTCCTCGGGCCCCTGTACGACAACCTCGGCCTCTTCCACGTCTACAGCTCGGTGTGGTTCTCCGCGATCTACATCCTGCTGTTCGTCTCCCTCATCGGCTGCATCGTCCCGCGCACCTGGCAGTTCGTCGGCCAGCTGCGCGGCCGCCCGCCCGGCGCGCCCCGGCGCCTGACCCGGCTGCCCGCGTACACCACCTGGCGCACCGCGGCAGAGCCCGAGCAGGTCCGTGAGGCCGCGCTCGCCCTGCTGAAGAAGCGCCGCTTCCGCGCCCACACCGTCGGTGACGCCGTCGCCGCCGAGAAGGGCTACGTACGCGAGGCCGGCAACCTGGTCTTCCACATCGCGCTGATCGTGATGCTGATCGCCTTCGCCTGGGGCCAGCTGTTCAAGTACGAGGGCAACAAGCTGATCGTGGAGGGCGACGGCTTCTCCAACACGCTCACCCAGTACGACGACTTCAAGTCCGGCAACCTCTTCGACCCGGACCACGACCTCGCGCCCTTCAGCTTCAGCCTGAAGGACTTCCACGGCACCTACGAGCCGAGCGGCCCCAACCGCGGCACCCCGCGCATCTACGAGGCCAAGGTCGACTACAGCGAAGGCGCCTACGGCGACGAGAAGCCGACCACCATCGAGGTCAACGAGCCCCTGGAGATCGACGGCTCGAAGGTCTACCTCGTCAGCCACGGCTACGCGCCCGTCCTCACCATCAAGGACGCCAAGGGTAACGTCGTCATGGACAAGGAGGCGACCGCCCTGCTGCCGCTGGACTCCAACGTCACCTCCTCCGGCGCCGTCATGGTCCGCGACGGCTACCGCAACGCCGAGGGCGAGAAGGAGCAGCTCGGCTTCAACGCGTTCTTCGTGCCGACCTACGGCGGCGAGGGCAGCGCGATGTACTCGACCTTCCCGGCGCTGCTCAACCCGACGCTCGCGCTCTCCGCCTACCACGGCGACCTCGGCGTCGACGCGGGCTTCGCCAAGAGCATCTACCAGCTCGACAAGACCAACCTGGAGGAGTTCAAGGACTCCGACGGCGAGCTGTTCAAGAAGCTGCTGAAGCCCGGCGAGACCATGACCCTCCCGAACGGCGCGGGCACGGTCACCTTCGACGGCGTGCGGGAGTGGGCCGGCTTCCAGGTCACGGAGCAGCCCGGCAGCGGCTGGGCACTCGCCGGATCCGTCGCCGCCATCCTCGGCCTCGCCGGTTCCCTGTTCATCCAGCGCCGCCGTGTCTGGGTGCGGGCCGTCAAGGGCCCCGACGGGGTGACGGTCGTCGAGATGGCCGGCCTCGGACGCAGCGAGTCCGCGAAGGTCCCCGAAGAGCTCGGCGACCTCGCCGGTGTCCTGTACGAGCAGGCCCCCGACACGCTTGAAATCCCCGACGCGGCGGAAGTGCCCGACGAGGCCGAAGCTCCCGACGCGCCCGACGCGCCCGACGCGCCTCACGACGACGGCGCACCGAAGAACGACGACGGCGCACCGAAGAACGACGACGACACCCCCGATTCCCCCGACACCCACGTCGTACCTGCCGAAGGGGCTGAGAAATGACTCTCGCCGCCGCAACCCATCTGGCCGCCGCGGCCAACGAGGACCTCGCGAACCTCAGCAACACGCTGATCTACTCCGCGATCGCGGTCTACACGTTGGCCTTCCTGGCGTACATCGCCGAGTGGACCTTCGGCAGCCGCAGCAAGGTGGGCCGTACGGCCGCCGCGCTGACCGCCGACACCGACGCCGACGCGAAGGCGAAGGTGAAGACCGCCCCCGCCGTCACCGTGAACAAGGCCGGCGGCACCGCCGTACTGGAGCGGCCCAAGGTCGTCGTGCGCGCCGCGACCGGCACCCGCGACGTGCCCGACGGCCCGGGCGCGCACGGCGGCACCGAGAAGGGCGACCTCTACGGCCGGATCGCCATCTCGCTCACCGTGCTCGGCTTCGCCCTGGAGGCCGGCGGAGTGCTCGCCCGCGCCCTGTCGGTGAAGCGGGCGCCGTGGGGCAACATGTACGAGTTCAACATCACGTTCACGACGGTCGCCGTCGGCGTGTACCTCCTGCTGCTCGCTCTGAAGAAGAACGTCCGCTGGCTCGGCCTCCCGCTGATCACCATGGTCATCCTGGACCTCGGTATCGCCGTCAAGGTCCTGTACACCGCCAGTGACCAGCTGGTCCCCGCGCTCGACTCGTACTGGATGTACATCCACGTCTCGACCGCGATCTTCTGCGGCGCGGTGTTCTACGTCGGCGCGATGTCCACGGTCCTGTACCTCTTCAAGGACAGCTTCGAGAACAAGCTCGCCTCCGGCGGCAAGCCCGGCCGCTTCGCCAACTCCGTCCTGGACCGGCTGCCCGCCGCCGCCAGCCTCGACAAGTTCGCCTACCGCGTCAACGCCGCCGTCTTCCCGCTGTGGACGTTCACGATCATCGCGGGCGCGATCTGGGCGGGCGACGCCTGGGGCCGCTACTGGGGCTGGGACCCCAAGGAGACCTGGTCCTTCATCACCTGGGTCGCCTACGCCGGCTACCTGCACGCCCGCGCCACCGCCGGCTGGAAGGGCCGCAAGGCGGCCTACCTGGCGCTGGCCGCCTTCGCGTGCTGGCTGTTCAACTACTACGGCGTCAACATCTTCGTCTCCGGCAAGCACTCCTACGCGGACGTGGGCCTGGGCGCCCTCCAGTCCGTCGGGTTCTGAACCCGACGCCTCCAGAGGCCGGTTCGCCGCGGCTCACGTCGCGGGGACCGGCCTCTGCCGTCTCCCGCCGGACGGCCTCGGGCGTGCCCGGGCGGTGACGAGGACGTAGCCGAGGTGCTCGTCGGCCCTGGCCACCTGCTCCATGACCGGGGTGATCCGCTCGACCGCGTCGGGTCCGTACGCGGCGGTCAGTTCGGGTCGGCGGCTGTCGAACTCGCGCCGGGTCCGGGGGCCGCTGTGGCACGTGTGCCGGCCCAGGTCCTCGACCTCGAGGACCTCGAACCCGGCCGCTGAGAGGAGTTCGAGGAGTCGCGGCCGGGTGCTCAGGTGCACGGAGGGAACGTCGTCCATCCAGGTCCCGCCCTCCGTCCCGGACGCACCGGCCGGCGGCAGGACCATGTCCACCACGGCCAGCCGCCCGCCGGGGCGCAGGCAGCGAGCCGCTTCGGCGAACGCCGCCGCCTTGCCGTCGGTGACCGTGTCGGGCAGGTGGGAGGCGACCTCCAGCATCAGGGCGCGGTGGAAGGCGTCCGCGGGGAAGGGCAGTTTCCTGGCGTCACCGGTCTCGAAGGAGATCCGGTCCGGGGCCGTCGCGTCCGCCGCCAGTCGCCGTGCGGCGGCCACCTGGCCGGGGGTGGCGTCGATGCCCGTCACGGAGCACCCCGTCTCCTCGGCCAGGAGCACCGCCGGCTGGCCCGCGCCGGACCCGATGTCGAGCAGGGCGTGGTCCGGGCCGAGCCGGAGTCGTCGCCCGGCCGTCCGGGTGAGGCGGTCGGCGGCTTCGGCGTACGTGGCGGGGTCCGCGGCGCCGGTGAAGTAGCCCTTGTGCATGGCACGGGTGCCCAGCACCGCGTGGCCCAGCTCGGCGTGGGAGTCGTAGTAGTCCCCGATGGTGTCCAGCTGGTCCGGTGTCATGTCGGGCGGCTTCCTTTCAGGGCGTGGGTGTGGTCCGCCGTGTTTCCGGACGGCGAGGTGAAGCGGCGGGTGGCCGCCCTGCGGGCGTAGCCGAGGGCGAGGCCGGCACCCGCGGCGGTCACGCAGGCCAGCCGCCCTCTCAGGGCCGGGGTGTGGAAGACGTCGTGGCGGGAGTGGGGGACCTGACGCAGGACGTACCGGGCCATGCTCACGTACTGCCGGGGCAGCTCCCGTGCGTCCGCGTCCGCCCAGCGCCACCAGTCGGCGGCCCGGTCCAGGTAGCCACGCGCACGCTCGGCCTCGAAGCGCACCAGGTCACGCAGCCCGTCCGTCATACGGCGGTCCCGGGCGGCGGCCTCCAGCTCGGCGCGGTCGAGCCCGAACGCCTTGAGGTCGTCGAGGGGGAGGAAGAGCCTGCCGTCCGCGAGGTCCTCACGGAGATCGCGGAGGTTGTCCGTGAGCTGGAGACCGAGGAGGGCGGAGACGGCGTGCTCCCTGGCCTCTTCGCTGTGCTGGGCGCGAGAGCCCAGGAGGGCGTTGAGCAGCAGGTTGTGCTCGCCCCCGGTGCTGCGGATGTGCCGCTCCAGATCCGGGAAGGAGGCGTACTCGGTGACGCGCAGGTCCGCGGTGATGTTCGTCATGGCCAGCTGGACGGAGCTTCGGGGAATCTCCCAGACGCGGCTGAAGTGCGCGAAGGCGCGGGCGAAGGTCCGACCGAGGCGGTCCTGGTGCGAGGACGGCGGCCCGGTCCAGGGGGCGTCCCCGTCCAGGAGAGCGAAGAAGTCGCGGGCGTAGGCGTCGTAGCGGGCGATGCGCTCCGGAGCCGGCACGCGGGCGTCGTCGATGAGGTTGTCGACGTGGATCGAGAACGCGAGTATCGCGTCCCAGTAGGGGCGCCTTCCGGGAGGCAGCAGTTGCCGGAGCAGGAAGTAGTGCTTCACGAAGTTGCGACGGAGGAAGGTCTCGCACGTCGCGTAGGCGCGGCAGAGCTCCGGATCCCCCAGGTTCGCCGCCCGGATCTCCTTGGTGGTCACGCGGTGCCCCGTGTCAGGGTCCAGGTGTCGTACAGCGTGTGCGGGCCGGAGAGTGCCGACGTGTAGTTGTCGTGGACCTCGACTCCGGCGAAGCCGTGCCTCGCGGCCAGGCGGCGGGCGGTGTCGTGGGGCAGCCGGTAGAAGCGGTGCAGGTCCCGGGTACGGACCCAGGACTCCCCGGCCCCGGCGCGGTCCCCGGGCCCGTCCCCGGGCCCGTCCCCGGCACGGTGGAACTGGCTGTAGGCCATGTCGAAGTGGGCGCTGCCGGCCGCCGTGGTGAAGGTCCAGATGTAGGAGGTGTCCTCCATCTCCAGTGCCATGACGCGCGGCGCGGACGGGTCGAAGATCTTGTCGTAGAATCCCGGGCCGTAGACGTCGAAGACGAACGTTCCGCCGGGCGGAAGCAGGCGGGCCACGGCGGCGAGAGTGGCGTCGATCTGCGACTCGGAGAGGTAGTTGAACCCTCCGGCGGCGCTGATGACGGCGTCGAACCGGCCGGCCTCGGCCGGGATGTCGGGCAGCTCGGACCGGAGCAGGGTGGTGTCCTCACCCAGCCGCCGCCGGGCCTGCGCCAGCATCGCCGGTGATCGGTCCAGTCCGGTCACGGCATAGCCGCGCCGGGTCAGCTCGGAGAGCATCAGGCCGGTACCGCAGCAGATCTCCAGCACCCGGTGCACCGGACCGGTTCCGGTCTCCCAGAATGCCTGGAGGAAATCGGCCATGTGGCCGCGTGCGGATTCCTGCTGCTCCGTGATGGCCCATTCGGCCAGCCGGTCGTACGACGCCGCGAGGTTGGCGTAGGGATCGGTGGGTGTGAGTTCCTCGACGCTCATGTACTGCACCTTCCTTTACCGCGTTGTGGTTTTGAGGGCGTGATCGACGGGCCGGATGAGGGCATAGGCCTGCCGTGTCGATACCGCAAGCCGGGTGCGTCTGGAGAAGATCAGGTCGGCGAGCGGAAACGGCCGGTGGTAGAAGGTCAGGGAGGACGGCGCGTCGAAGATGTCCGCGGAGGCGATGAAGAACGGGAGTTCCGCGAGCAGATAGCGCAGTCCCGTCTCGACCTCTTCCTCGACGGGCTCCGTCGCGGGGCGCCGGGACAGCAGCACCTCCCGGCTGGCGGCCCGGCAGGCCGCCCTCAACTCCGGATCCGTGAGCAGGGCCGCCTCGCACTCCGCGAGCGCGTTCCGGTACGCGGCCCGGTCGGTGAGCTCGGACATCAGATGAACACCGTCGCCGCCGCGTGGGCCGCCCGCGGCGGTCCAGGCGCGTTCAACGCGGTTGCGCAGTACGTTGATTTCGGCCCGCACCTTGCCGGCCGCACGGTCGGGTGCGTAGCCGAGCGCGGTGAAGGTGTGAATCAGCGCCGCGTCCGGGACGACGACATCCACCCGCGCGAAACCGCCGCTGAGCCAGCGAAGCAGATCGGTGAGCAGAGCGACCCGGAAATAGCTGTTTCCCGGGCTTACCCCGAGAACAACATGCTCCTTGCGAGCGCAAATCGAAGCACATTGCTCCGTCAGTGGCTCAAGTGAAAACGTTGCAGGTTCCGACACGTTGGAACATTACACAGCTGATGTGATTTGCAAACTCTGGCCGACGCCTGACGGGTGAGGGAGGTAAAAGGAAGGGGGCGGGCGGCAATTCCTAGGGACGCGGACGGGCGACACTCGCGACGATGTCCCGCAGTCGTTCGACGTACAGCCGCAGGTTCTTGTGCGCGATGTCGGTGTCCGGGTAGCGGCTCGCGAACCACAGGCCTTCCGGGAGCCGGGTGACCCACGCGCACACCTGGTCGCCGTACGACACCCTGAGCAGCGCGTACGCCGTCTGGTCCGGCCAGTGGCCGGCGCCGGGGACGTCGCGGGCGTCGACGTACGACACGATCGAGTACATGTCGGGCGAGGTCGGGCGGAAGTCCGTGCCGAGCAGGCGCAGCACCCGGTCGATCGGCATGCGGGCCAGCCGCCGGTTGGCCTGGAGTTCGGCACGGACGGCCCGCAGGGCGCTCGGGAAGTCGTGCGCCCGTGCCACCGGGACCTCGATCGGCGCCCCGCCGACGTACCAGCCCACGGAGTCCGACCACTGGGACCGGGACCTGGTGTGGAACGGGACGACCGTGCGGTAGACGGGCTCCCCGCCGATCTCGTGGACGATGAGCGCGGTGGCGGCCAGGACGCCGACCAGGCTGCCACCGTAGGGACGGCAGTACGCCTCGAAGGCGGCGGCGTCCGCGGCGTCCACCAGCGGCTCGCGCAGCAGCCGTTGCTCGGGCAGCGCGCCACCGGGTCGCACGCCGAGATCGACCGGGAAGGACGGCAGCCGCCCGTCGCACCGCTGGATGAACTTGCGCCAGCGGGCGACGATGTCGTGGGCTCCGTCGATCCGGTCCGCGTCCGCCCGCTCGGCCTCGCAGAAGTCGACGTAACTGCCGACCCGCGGCTGCGGCACGGTCCGGCCCTCGACGCCGGCCGCGTACAACTCGTGGATCTCGGCGGGGATGCGGTAGATGGAGTAGGCGTCCACGTTGCTGTGGTCGAAGGCCATGTAGACGCTGACGCCGTCGTCGCGTACGACCGCGGTGTAGATGAGGTTGGGCCAGCGCAGCGCGTCCGCGACGTGGTCGAAGCGGTCCCGGAGGTGGCGGGCCAGGTCGGTGGCGTCCGGGAAGTCGCCGACATCCGCGCGGTGCAGGGACACCGCGTCCGCGTCGAGGGTGAACCGCCGCACCGCGTCACCGGCCTCACCACTCCAGCGGAAGCCGCTGCGCAGTGTCTCGTGCCGAAGGGTCCAGGTCCGCAGCGCCTCCTGGAGTACGTCGAGGTCGACCGGGCCCGGGATGTCGAAGGCCGCGCCGAGCCACGTCGGCACGGACAGACCGCCCTGGCGAAGCGAACGGGCGGTCCGGATGTGGGACTCCTGGATGTACGCCGGCGGCCTCGTGTCCTCGGGCAGCGACGCCGCGATGTCGAGGGTCTTGGGGCTGAGCGTCCATTCGACGAGGCGCCCGGGCCGGATCTCGCAGCGCTGGATATCGGTCGTTCGCACGAGGGGGGTCTCCGTTCGCAGATGTAGGCAGACCCGACCAAGGGAATGCCGTGCCCGCGACCGCGCACCTGGTGTGTCGGCATGGTTCAACGGAACGGATGGCTCCTCGAACGGCGGTACGGCATCGCTACGGGGTTGCCGTCCCTCCGCTACGGGGTCGCCGTTCCCTCCAGGTAGGTGTGGAGCGCACCCGCCCCCGCGAGCATCGCCCGCGTCCGCGCGGTGAGCGCCCGCCCACGCGCCTCGACCGCCGCCTCCAGGGCCGCACTGCCGCCCTCCCGCCGCAGGCCGTCCAGTACGGGGCGGATCTGGTCGAAGAGATGGTGACCGCGGCGCAGGGTGCGCACGAGCCGGGCGTCGCGGACATCGGCGGGACCGTACACGCGGTAGCCGGTGCCACGTTCCCGCCCCGGAGCGAGCAGCCCCGCCGCCTCCCACACCCGCAGCGCGGACGTCCGTACGCCGATCAGCGCGGCGACCTCCCCGATCCGCAGCCCGCCGTCGTCACCGTCACCGTCACCGTCACCGCCCGACCGGTCCGCCGACGGCGCGGGCTCCTCCCGGGCCAGCGCCTCCAGCGCCTCGCTCGCGGCCCGCAGCGAGACCCGCTCCTCGTGCAGGGCGGCATGCGCGGCGTCGACCAGGGCGAGCGCGCCGGGTACGTCGCCGTCGTGCACGGTCCGCATGACCCGCGTCGCCGTCGACGGCTCGTAGCCCTTCCGCAGGGTGCGGTAGGTCGACAGCGCGTGCCGGTGCCGCTCGCCGAAGACGCGGTACCCGGACTCGGTCCGCCCGGCCGGGGGCAGGACACCGGCGTCCTCGTAGTTGCGGATCTGCTGCGTCGAGAGACCGGCCGACCGGGCCAGGTCGACGGTACGGAGACGGCGGTCGTCTGGCGTCACGGCCCGCAGCCTAGGGCAGCCGTCGCGAGAGCCGGGTACGTACCCGTCCGTCGGATCGGTCCTTCAGATGACCTCCGTCAGATGACCTCCTTCTCCTCGGTGACCATCACGGCCACCGAGCCCATGTCGATGAAGCGCGCTTCGTCCGGGTTGACCAGCGTCCGGTAGTTGTCGGAGGCGAAGAAGGCGTCGTGGTCCTCCCAGTCCTCGAACCAGATCTCCGTCAGGCCGTCGTAGGCCCGGTCCGGGTAGTTCTCGGCGGGGACCGGATGGGACACCGTGTACTTGCGCACGTAGCGCTGTGCCTCCGGGACGGAGGTGAACAGAGGCGCGTGCCGGTCCCGGTGGTGCTCGACGAAACGCTCGTACGACATTCCCTCGACGCGGTTGATCATGAAGATGAGCTTCAGCATGGGGTTAACCTAAAAGCTCACATCAATGTGAGGGTCAAATGGCCGGGAGCATGAGGGAGTCCGGGATGCGGATCGGTGAACTGTCCGCCCGGACGGGAGCCAGCCGCCGGTCGCTGCGCTACTACGAGGAGCAGGGCCTGCTCGTCAGCTCCCGTTCGCCCAGCGGGCAGCGCCACTACGAGGAGGAGCACGTCCAGCGGGTGCGCCTGGTGCGGGCGTTCCTGGCGGCGGGCATGCCCAGCGGCACCATCGCCGAGATGGTGCCCTGCATGTCCCGGCCGAGCGAGGACAGGGCGCGGCAGGCCGTGGAGATCATGGGCCGCGAGCGGGCCCGGCTGTCCGGGGCCATCGACGGCCTCGCCGCCGCCAGGGACGCGCTGGACAGCCTCATCCAGGACAACCAGGCGTACCTGGCACGGTCGGCGGACGACGACGCGTGAACCGGGGCGCCCGGGACAGCGGGCGGACCGGAGGAAGACGCCCACGACGTGGAGTCGGCTCAGGCCGCGGGCCACCTCCGTGTGGCGAACGCGGTCAGCGCGGCGACGTACTTCTCGGGATGCGTGGCATGGGGGACGTGCCCGGCGCCTTCGATGCTCACCCGCCGTACGTCAGGCAGCGCTTCGGCCAGCCGGTCCAGGACGGTGGTGAACCACGGCGGGCTGCCGGTGCCGTGCGTGAGCATGACCGGCAGCGGGCAGCGGCCGAGCGCGTCGAGGTCGAGCGCCGCCCAGTCGGGATCGGCCTGTTCCTCGGCGAAGGTCTCAGCGAGGGCGGCGACGGCACGGCGGTCCTCCTGCGGCATCTCCTCCCAGGTGCCCGGCCCGAGCGCGACCTCGTCCACGAAGACCCGGGCGGCCCGCTCGTGCTCTCCCTCGCGGATCTCCTCGACCACCGAGGCGATGCCTCTGACAGTCGGCCGCAGCAGTTCGACCGCCGCCGGATCGTCGGCCACGATCCCGGTCAACGGCGGCTCGTGGACGCTGATGCTGAGGAAGAGCTCGGGCCGTCGGACGGCGAGCCCCAGCGTCACCGATCCGCCGAACGAGTTCCCGACGACGTGCGCGGGCTCCTTGACGACCTCCTCCAGCACGGCACCGAGGTCGTCCTCGTCCTGCCGCCGGCTGCCCGGTCCGGGCGCCGCCCCGCTCCTGCCGTGGCCACGCCGGTCGTACGCGAACACCCGGAACGACTCCGGCAGGCCGGCGCCGAGTGCGGGCGCCCAGTCGGTGCGGTCCGCCCACGAGCCGTGTACGAGCACCAGAGGCTCGCCCTCGCCGTGTCCTTCCCAGTACAGGTCACCGCCGTCGCCGCGTTCCAACCGCATGCCGTGTCTCCTCGTCCGTGGTCCGTGGTCCGTGGTCCGTGGTCCGTGGTCCGTCGGGCTCGGGTGGCCTCCGGCCCGGGCGCGCGCAGTCTTCCACGGGTTTCGGCACCGTGACCATGCGTGGCGCGCACACGGGATCCGTATCGCCCCGGGCGGTGTGACCTCCACGCCGTCCGGCTCAGGCGCGGCACTCCAGTACCGCGTAGTCGGCGAAGCTGCGCCGGTAGCGGGTGTGCCGGGTCTCCTGGGTGTGCCCGCGCTGCCACTCCTCGACATCCGCCGGGGCGGCGCACGGGCCGGACGTGGCGCCGCAGTCGGCGTCGTCGCCGGACACGCAGTGCGCCTGGTACTCGGGGAGTGCCGTCGGGTCCTGGACGATCGTGAACGGTACGTAGCGGAAGAGCCGACGCCCACGGTGGTCATGGCGCTGGTGCCGGGCCAGCAGCACGTCGGCGTCGGTCTCGGCGCTGCCGTCGCCGGCGGCACGTGCGTGTGCGCGCCGCTCGGCCAGCCGGGCGCAGGTGGCGCAGCCGACGACCGGCTCGGGCGGCGGTCCGACCTTGACCAGCGGCTCAGCCGTCAACGCGCCGTTGGTCGAGCGGTCGTTGGCCGCACGCACGCCGGCGCTCAGCCGTTCCTCGGCCGTGGCCGCCCGGATCAGCGCCGGGTCCGCCTGCCACTCCAGACCGCCGCCGACGGGACGCAGTACGGCGCAGGGGCCCACCGTTCCCCGGTACTCGCCGACCCTGCGGGTGCGCGGGTCGTAGACGAGTGTGCCTGGATCCACCCGTTCCATCCTCATCCTCCGTCACTCTGGGTGTATAGATGTTCGCCGGGGGGAATTGTCGGTATCAATGCTTGACGCGTGACACTCGTCCACTGTCACGAAGGGGGAGACCGTGAGCCGACGCAACTCCGGGGGCGCGGGCGCGAGTACGGCCGCTGTCTTCGGCGAGGTGCTGCGGCACTTCCGGGAGGCCGCGGGGCTCACGCAGGAGGGGCTGGCGGTCCGCATCCCCTGCGACCGGTCGCACATCGCCCGGGTGGAGGCGGGGACGCGGGTGCCGCAGGACACGTTCGCGAAGACCTGCGACGAGTTGCTGGGCACGGGCGGGGTGCTGGCGCGGTTGTGGGGGCGGATCGACTGGTATCCGGAGGTGGAGCATCCGGACTGGTTCGAGCGCCGGGCCCACATGGATGCCGAAGCGGTGGCCGTCCGTGCCTATCAGACCCAGGTGATGCCGGGGTTGTTGCAGACACCCGCCTATGCGACCGCCCTGTTCGCGCGACGCCTGACGGATGGTGACGAGGTGGAGGAACGAGTACGGGCACGGTTGAGTCGACAGCAGCGCTTCTACGGTGTTGGAGGACCGTTCTACTTCGTCGTCCTGGACGAGACATGCCTGCGTCATGTGGTGGGCGGCCCGGCGGTGATGCGAGACCAATGCGCTCACTTACTGACCGTGGGCAGACTTCCCAACATTCGTGTGCAGGTGGCACCGTTGAGCCGCTCGGACATTGACCGCCCGGACACCTCACTGTCGTTGATCGAACTGCCCGGCGGGGAGCGATGGGTGTACTCGGAATCGCTGGACCGTGGTCATTTCGGCGACAATCCGACCATCTTTGCTCGCCACAGTGCGACCTATGATGTTCTGCGGGCGGACGCTCTGTCAGCCCCTGAGTCTGCCGCACTGATCAGCGACGTGATGGAAGGGTACGAGCATCATGAACAGTCACGATCTCAGCGCGGTCAATTGGATCAAGAGCAGCTACAGCGGCGCCAACGGCGGAGATTGCATCGAAATCGCCCCCGGTTTCCCCGGCGCCGTCCCCGTCCGGGACAGCAAGAGCCCTGACGGCCCCGCCCTGTTCGTCACCCGAGCGGCGTGGTCCGCGTTCACCTCAGCGCTGCGCTGACACCGGAACTCGGGTTCCCGCGTTACGGGGATTCGGTCGCTCTCCAATAAGAACCACTTGGAGAAAAGAACCCCACCAAGCCCCACCCCTCCCGCCCTCGGCGTCGAATCACTCGCCTGGGTGAACATCGCCGGTTGGGCTGGCTTTCGGGGCCCCCAACTCCCTTACGCTCAGCGCATCGACCGCTGACATATGTCAGCCCTCGACGGGGACTAGCGATCCCCGCGAGGGCCTGACCAACGAGGAAGAAAGCCGCTTCCTGATGGGTACCCAAAACCTTAGCGTGCCCCTGCGCGCCCAGTCCGCCGATGGCGACAACCCACCCCGTTCGGGCGTCATCCACGACAACGTCCGACACACCGCCAACTTCACCGTGGTCGGCAATCACCTCGCCCAGCACCCGGACCTCTCCCTGCTGGCGAGGGGCCTGGGCCTGTACATCCAGTCGGTGCGCGTCGGCACCCCCGTGGACATCAAGAGCCTCACCGCTCGCTTCAAGGAGGGCGCGGTCCGCATCAGCGCGGCCCTGCGCGAGCTGGAGGCCCATGGCTACCTCCGCCGCGAACGCGAACGCGCCGCCGACGGCCGTGTCGTCACCCGCACCGTCTCCTGCAACAACCCTCGCGCCCGGCGCCGAGCAGCAGGCCTCGCCTGTCCCGCCCGACCGGCGGATCCGGCACGGCCCGAACGCACGGCACCGCAGCGAGCCACGTCCCGCCCGCGCGGCACGGGCGTCCGCAAGGCGCTCCCCGCCGTACCGCAGCCCAGCACCAAGGCGCCCACGCTGCACCAGGCGGCCGTCGACCTCCTCGCCGACCTGCGACGACACGACTCCCGGCTGCTGCTCTCCGCGACCGACACGGCCCACCTGGCACCCGGCGTCGCCGCATGGCTGGAACGGGACATCCGCACCACAGCCGTACGCCACGCCCTCACCACCGGCCTGCCCGACGACCCTCTGCGCCGCCCGGCCGCCCTCCTCGCCCACCGCCTCACCGACGGACTGCCGCCCCCGGCCCCGTACCGCGCCCCGGCGGCTGTCTCACCGCCTCCCGGCCGACACCCGCTCCAGAACTGCGAGGACTGCGACCGAGGCTTCCGAGCCCCCGAGACGGAACCCCGCTGCCGTGACTGCCGAGACCTGGCCGCAGCCCAGGCCTGAACCAGTAAGGAAACCCATGGTCAGCCCGCCCCACGAGGCGATGCACCGCATCTTTCAGCACGATCCCGGCCTGTTCAGCCGTGTCTCGTGCTTCCTCGGGATCGACATCCCCAAGCCCATCGGAGCGACCGCTCTGCCGACAGACCTCACCGAGGCCAGCCCCGTCGAACGCCGCGTGGACACGCTCCTGCGCTTCGAGACGGAAGAGCAGGGCGCGTTCCTCCTGGCCGTGGAGGCCCAGGGCAAGAAGGACCCGGACAAGCCCGCGAGCTGGGCGTACTACGTCTCATACCTGTGGACGAAGTACCGACTGCCCACCGCTCTTCTGGTCGTCTGCCAGGACCACCGGACGGCGAAGTGGGCCCAGCAGGCGGTGAGCAGCGGACCGCCCCAGCTGCCCACCCTCACTCTGCGGCCCCTTGTCGCCGGCCCGCACAACATGCCGGTGATCACCGACCCGGACGAGGCCCGCGCCGACCTGATGCTGGCCAGCCTGGCGGCCGTCACACACGCCGCCGAACCGGTCATCAATGGGATACTGAAGGCCCTGTCCACCGCGTTGCAGGACGCGCCCGAAGACGTCGCGTCCGCCATCATCGAATTCACCGCTCAGGGCATGGGCAACCGCCCGGCCAAGCACCTCTGGAGGAACCTGGTGGCCGTGGACCTCTCCTTCTACAAGTCGTACATCTCCGAAGAAATCCGCGACGAAGGCCGTGAGCAGGGCCGTGAGCAGGGCCGTGAACAGGGCCGTGAGCAGGGCCGCGCGCAGCAGGGCGCCCTGGATGTCCTGCTGGTCCTGGAGCAGCGCGGTCTCGACGTCTCCGACGACGTGCGCACGCGCATCACGGAATGCGGTGACCCCGAGGTCCTCCGGCACTGGCTCGCTCGCGCGGTCACCGTGTCAGCGGCCGAAGCGGTCTTCCAGGACGGGTGACCGGGCGTCCCGGTCGAGGGCCGGGCACCGGAGGCAGCGCAGGGTGCCGTGGTGGTGCCTGGCCGCATCCGTCAGCCGCCGGGCGGGGTGCGCCGGGCGGCGTCCATGAGCCGGCCGGCGAGGGCCGCGACGAGGTCGCGCAGCTCGTCCGGCCGCTCGACGACGAACGGGAGGTCCAGCGATGCGAGTACGCCGGGCAGCCAGTCGAGCCGCTCGGCGCGGATCTCGACCCGCGACCAGCGCCCGGTCTCCGCTTCTGTCCCCGCCCCTGTCTCCGGACCCGTACCGCTCGCCGGTGGCGCCTCCGTCACGGTCGCGAGGCTGCCCGGGAGGCGGGTGCGGATCTGCTCGGCGGTTCCCTGGACCCGCAGAGTCACCTCGTGCCGGTACGGGGCGGTGGCGAGCGCCGTGAGGACGCGCTCCGCCGGGTCGTGGCCGGCCGGCGGTTCGAACGAGCCCGGCAGGACCCGGGCGTCGGCGACGCGGTCCAGCCGGAACGTCCGGTCCTCGCCGACCGAGAGGTCCCGTCCCGTCACGTACCACCTGCCCGAGTGCGCGACGAGCCCGTACGGGTACAGGACGCGTTCGCTGCGCCGACCACCGGAGGCGGTGTACCGGATCGAGACCGGCCGGTGATGGCGCACCGCGTCGGCGATGGGGAGCAGGACGGCGGTCTCCGGGGCGGCCGTCCCGCCCGACGGGGCGGTGAAGGTGAGTGAGCCGAGTACGGAGTCCAGCCGGCGACGGAGCCGCTCCGGCAGCACTCGCCGGACCTTGGCCGCGGCCGTCTCGCCCGCGGTCCCCGCCGCCGCCGTGATCCCGGTCCGTCGGCCGGCGACCAGGCCGAGCAGCACGGCCAGCGCCTCGTCGTCGGTCAGCATGAGCGGAGGCATGCGGTGGCCGGGGCCGAGCCGGTAGCCGCCGTAGCGGCCGCGCACCGACTCCACGGGGATGTCGAGGTCGACGAGATGCTCGACGTAGCGGCGCACCGTTCGCTCGCCGACGCCGAGCCGGTCGGCGAGTTCGGCCACGGTCCGGGTACCTCCCGCCTGAAGGAGTTCCAGCAGGGTGAGCACACGGGACACGGGACGGGACATGTCTGGAAGTCTGCCTCGGATACCGGTCGGATTCTGTCCGGTATCGCTCGTAGCGTGAGGTCATCAGCGACGACCGGCCGAACGGCCGAACGGCCGGACGAACGAACGATCAGGAGCGCATCCATGAACCTCGTCTCGATCCGCGTCATCACGGACGACGTCACCCGCCTCGTCGAGTTCTACGAGCGCGCCACCGGAGTGCGGGCGAGCCGGCCCACCGAGGACTTCGCCGAACTCCGGACCGCCTCGGGCACCCTCGCGATCGGCAGTACCCGGACCGTTCCGCTGTTCGCGCCCGGCTCCGCCGCCCCGGCCGACAACCGCAGCGTCATCATCGAATTCCTCGTCGACGACGTGGACAGCGTGCACCGGCAGCTGACCGGGTTCGTGGCGGACTTCGTCAAGGAGCCCACGACGATGCCCTGGGGCAACCGTGCGCTCCTGGTCCGCGACCCCGACGGCAATCTGGTCAACTTCTTCACCCCGGTCACCCCGGAGGCCATCGAGAAGTTCGCCGCGTACGCCCGCTGATCCGGCGGCCCGCCACCCCCGTCGGCGGGCCGCCAGGAGCGGTCGGCTAGGCGACGCCGCCGTACGTGCAGCCGGTCGCGCCCTTCATCGCCCAGTTCATGTACTGCGACGTCTGCGGCCCGAACACGCCGTCCGCGGCGATGCCCTTGCTGCGCTGTGCCTCCTTCACCTTGTTGACGGTGGCAGGCCCGTACATGCCGTCCACGTCCAGGTTCGCGCCGGGGAAACACCTGTTCAGCGACCGCTGGAGTTGCTTGACGGCCGTGTTCTGGCTGCCACCGTTGAAGCCGTCGCCGCTGGAGAGGAGACAGTTGACGTTGCGGCTGCCGTTCGCCGTGGTCGGCTTGAGGTACTCGCCGTACTGGTTGGAGTACGTCGAGGTTCCCTGGCAGTGGGTGGCGGCCTGGGCGGTTCCCGCCGTGCCGACGACCGCGCCGGTGGCGACCAGTCCGAGGGTGGCGAGGGATGCCGCGGTACGGCGAATGTTCATGGGGTCCTTCCATGGGGAACGGAATCGGTGCGGCCCGCCTCGCGGTGGGCGAGGCCGCGGTGGTGGACGGCCCGTGCGGGCGGCCCCGTCAGCTACGGCACGCGTCGCCGCCACTGCCGAAGTTCTCCGACCACCAGCGCATGGCGTCACGGGTGTTCGGCCCGTACACGCCGTCCACCGCGACGCCGTACTTCGCCTGCGCGTACCTCACGGCCTGTGCGGTCTTCGGTCCGTAGATGCCGTCCACGACGACGTTGTTCTGCGTCCACGAGTTCACGCACCGCTTCAACGACCGCTGGAGGGCTTCCACCGCGTAGCCCTGGTTGCCCTGGGACAGGAGGCAGTTCGTGGACCAGCTGTTCGTGGACGGCTGGTTCGCGTAGTAGTGGCTGCCCATGTTCGTCAGCACCGCCGTCGTACAGGTCGAAGCGGCGTGCGCGGCGGGCGCGGTGACGATGCCTGCTCCGAGGAGGCCCGCGGAGACCGCGAGGACACTGGCGGCACCGATGAGTTTCTTTCTGACGTTCATTCGTCTCCAGACTCCTGCTCCTGTGTCGAGGGCCCGGCCGGTGGGTGGGGCCCTCGCCCGGCGGTGTCGATCCTGGGTTCGCACCCACCGATGAGCAAGCACTCCGGGAGGTCCCGGGAGACTCCGGGACGTCCCAGGAGACCTCAGAGACGTCCCGCCCGGTGACCTGCGCCGATTCCACCGGAGCTGGGACGGGGGACGATGTCCGGTTCGGGGACCGAGGTACGCCTGCCCCTGTGCTTGGTCTGCCCGTACGGGGAGAGGACGGGCAGTAAACGCACGCCGGGAGACATCTGTGCCCGGGTCCGGCTCTCCACCGTGCCGGATGTCTTCGCCACCACCGTCAGCCAGGACGGCGGTACCGCCGGTGGTTTCCACCTCTGATCTCGCGCGGTGCTCCGTTCTTCAGGGCGGAGGTGAGGTGCGTCCTTCGTCCCGGCCTGCGCGCCGTCGGCCGGACCGAGCCCGCCCCCGGCGTCTGGACCCACCTGACCGGCGTCTGCGACGGCCGGGCCCCGCAAGCTGCGGCTGTACGTCAACGGAGTCCAGGAGGCGGTCGTCGACGACACCGGCCCGATCCCCGCCACCGGCGCCTTCATGATCGGCCGGGCGTCCTGCGACGGGCAGCCCGCCGACTTCTTCCCCGGCGCCGTCCGGGACGTACGGGCCTCCGACCGGGCGCTCACCTCCGCCCGGGCCAAGTCGCCGGCGCGACGTATCTGACGGTCACTCACCAAGTTTCCCCAGAGCTTTACTTGGGGTGACCATGCTAAAGATGTAGCTTTCGATCTGTGGCCGTGACGGCCCACACTGGAGCTCGCGGCAGCCGGTGAACGGGGAGAGAGTGTTGAGCGGGGAAGCCGGATTCGGCCTCACGGGCAGTGGCGCCGAGCCGCTGGAGAACGACGACCCACGCCGGATCGGACCGATCCCGCTGCTGGGACGGCTCGGGGTCGGCGGAATGGGACGCGTCTATCTCGGCGTCCACGAGGGCCGGTACGCGGCCGTCAAGCAGGTGCTGCCCTCGGTGGCCGGCGAGGACGAGGACTTCCTGCGCCGCTTCGGACACGAGCTGGACAATCTCTCCCGGCTGCCCGCCGAGGCCACCGCGCCGCTGCTCGCGGGGGACCGGGACGCCCGGCCGCCGTGGTTCGCCACCGCCTACGTGCCCGGCATCACCTTGCGCGAGGCCGTCGACCTGCACGGGCCCCTGCCCGCCCAGGCGCTCTGGCTCATACTGCGGGACGCCGCCACCGCGCTGGCGTCGGTGCACGCGCTGGACATGGTCCACCGCGACCTCAAACCGTCCAACGCCATGCTCACTCTCGAAGGTCTCACCCTCATCGACTTCGGTGTCGCCCGGGCCGCTGAGCAGAGCCAGCTGACCAAGACCGGCATGGTGGTGGGCACGCCCGCCTACATGTCGCCCGAACAGGCCTCCGGGAAACGGGCGTCGAGCGGTGTCGTCGACGTCTTCGCGCTCGGCTCGGTGATCGCGTACGCGGCCTCCGGCCGGCCGCCCTTCGGCGACGAGTCCGGGCACGCCGTGCTGTACCGCATCGTGCACGAGGAACCCGACCTCCAGCCGCTGCGGGAGCTCGACGCCGAACTCGCCGACGTCGTCGAGTCCTGCCTCGACAAGGACCACGAGGGCCGGCCGACGGCGGCCGAGCTGGTGGAGATCGCGGAGCGGCACGGGCCGTTCACTCCGCCCCTGTGGCCCGAGGCGGTGAGCGGTCCGCTGGCCGAGCGGGCGGCCTTCGCCGCGACGGTCCCGGAGCCCGGGCAACTGCCCGAGCCGCGGGAGGCGGCCCCTTCCCTGCCGTCCGTCCCCGTGGTCGCGGGCGGGCGACCGGAGAAGAGCGAGCGGCGTGGCCGTACGAAGGTGCTGGCGTTCGTGGTCCCGGTCGTCGTGACGGGGGCCACGCTCGGGTTCACGCTGCTGCCGTACGTGATGAACGATTCGGACAAGGGCCGGGCCGCGGGCGCGCCGCCCGCGGCCGCCGGAACAGCCACTCCGGGCCCAGCGGACTCCGCCACCGGCTCGACCGGCCCGAGCGCCTCCGCTTCCGGCAGTCCTGACGACGGGAAGAAGGACGGGCAGGACAAGGACAAGGACAAGGACAAGGACGAGGACGAGGAAGGGGAGAAGGGCGCAGGGCAGGACGGGAACGGCACCGCGCCCGGCGGGTCCGGGGACGCGGCTGCCGGGGAAGAGGCATCCGGCGGCGACTCGGGATCCGGCGGTTCCTCCGACTCGGGAGGGTCGTCCGGTGCGGGAGGGTCCGCCGGCTCCGGAACCGGGTCCGGGTCCGGGTCCGGCTCCGGGTCGAGTGGGCCGGCCCCTGGCGACTCGGGAGACGGCGGGTCCGCGTCGGGCAGCTTCATGCTGAAGAACGGATCGAGCGGAAAGTGCATGTACGTCGGCATGCCCATCGATGACGGCAACTGCTCTGGCGACAACGCCGTCTTCCGCTTCCAGAGCACCTCGGGCGGCGACTTCCGGATCCTCAGCGTGGGAGCGGCCCAGTGCATCCACGCCAGGAGCGCGAACGCCTGGCTCGTCAGGGCCGCATGCGGCCAGGCGGGAGGAGAGTGGCGGGAGGGGGCGAACGGCTCGCTCAGGAACCTCACCACGGGTGGCTGCCTCGATCTCAACCGCCGGGCTTCCATGATCGGCCTGACGACCACGGCGTGCACCGGCTCAGCCTCCCAGCGCTGGACCAGGATCTGACCAGGCTTCGATCGGAGCCTGTCCAGGCCCTGACCAGGGCCTGACGGGAAGGAGCGTCAGGTCTCGTCCCGCCTGCCGCCCTTGCGGTCCTCGTCGTCCTCGGGGCCGCTGTGGCCGGAGTCCTGCGGGTCGGGGTCACCCTGGCCCCGGCCCTTGTCCGCGTCACCGGACTGGTCGCCCAGGGACTTCAGGAAGTCGGGGTTGTCGTCCGGCGCGATCCACTGCCGCTGCCCGCCGCGTGCAGCCCCCGGCGCTCCGGCCGGCTGCCGCTTCTTGCCGGCGATGAGCCAGGAGATCGAGCCGACCAGCGGGAACAGCAGCACGAGGATCGCCCACAGCGGCTTGGGCATGTGACGGATGTCGGAGTCCTTCGTGCTGATGCAGTCGATGAATGCGTAGACGCTCAACGCCAGTGGCACGAGGAACATGAGCACCCGGAGCATGGGGCCTCTCTCCAGCGGAAGCGAGGGGTGGGGGACGCGTCGCGGCCCCCAGGTACAGGGTCAGGGTAGCCGCTCGGGGATACTGGACGGCATGGCTTACGACGATCTTCGCTCCCTGCTCAGGGCTCTGGAGCGCGACGGTGACCTCAAGCGCGTCAAGGCCGAGGTGGATCCCCGCCTGGAGATCGGGGAGATCGTCGACCGAGTGAACAAGGCCGGCGGTCCCGCCCTGCTCTTCGAGAACGTGAAGGGCTCCGACATGCCCCTCGCGATGAACGTCTTCGGCACCGACCGGCGCCTGCTCAAGGCCCTCGGCCTGAAGTCGTACTCCGACATCTCGGACAAGATCGGCGGGCTGCTCCGTCCCGAGCTGCCCCAGGGCTTCGTCGGCATGCGCGAGGCCTTCGGCAAGCTCGGCGCGATGACGCACGTACCGCCGAAGAAGGTGAAGGGCGACAGCGCGCCCGTACAGGAGGTCGTCCTGCACGGCGACGACGTGGACCTGGACCGGCTCCCCGCCCTCTTCACCTGGCCGGACGACGGCGGCTCCTTCTTCAACCTGGGCCTCACCCACACCAAGGACCCGGAGACGGGCATCCGGAACCTCGGCCTGTACCGGCTCCAGCGCCACGACAAGCGCACCATCGGCATGCATTGGCAGATCCACAAGGACAGCCGGAACCACTACCAGGTCGCCGCCCGGCGCGGCGAGCGCCTGCCGGTGGCCATCGCCTTCGGCTGCCCGCCCGCCGTGACGTACGCCTCCACCGCCCCCCTTCCCGGCGACATCGACGAGTACCTGTTCGCCGGGTTCCTGCAGGGCAAGCGGATCGAGATGGTCGACTGCAAGACGGTCCCGCTCCAGGTCCCGGCGCACGCCGAGGTCGTCATCGAGGGCTGGCTGGAGCCCGGCGAGATGCTCCCCGAGGGTCCCTTCGGCGACCACACCGGCTTCTACACACCGCAGGAGCCGTTCCCCGCGCTGAAGATCGACTGTGTGACGATGCGGAAGCGTCCGCTGCTCCAGTCGATCGTCGTCGGCCGGCCGCCGACGGAGGACGGCCCGCTGGGGCGGGCGACGGAACGCTTCTTCCTCCCGCTCCTCAAGATCATCGTCCCGGACATCGTGGACTACCACCTCCCCGAGGCCGGCGGCTTCCACAACTGCGCGATCGTCTCGATCGACAAGAAGTACCCCAAGCACGCCCAGAAGGTCATGCACGCCATCTGGGGCGCGCACATGATGTCCCTGACCAAGCTGATCGTCGTCGTCGACTCCGACTGCGACGTCCACGACCTGCACGAGGTCGCCTGGCGGGCGCTGGGCAACACCGACTACGCCCGCGACCTGACCGTCGTCGAAGGCCCGGTGGACCACCTCGACCACGCCTCCTACCAGCAGTTCTGGGGTGGCAAGGCGGGTATCGACGCCACGAGGAAGCTGCCCGAGGAGGGGTACACGCGGGACGGGGGCTGGCCGGACATGGTGCTGTCCGACCCCGAGACGGCGGCGAAGGTCGACCGCCGCTGGAAGGAGTACGGACTGTGACGTCGGCTTCCGCCGCGCTACCGCAGCAGCCGGGGCGCACCAAGGCCTTCCTGCGCCTGGTGATGATCGAGCACTCGGTCTTCGCGCTGCCCTTCGCCTACATCGCCGCCCTCACCGCGATGTACGAGTGGGACGAGAACATCCACTGGGGCCGGCTGCTCCTGGTCACCGTCGCGATGGTCGGCCTGCGCACCTTCGCGATGGCGGTCAACCGGATCATCGACCGCGAGATCGACGCCCGCAACCCGCGCACCGCCCACCGCGAACTGGTCACCGGCGCCATGTCGGTCAAGCACGCCTGGACCGGCGCGCTGGTCGCCCTCGTCGTCTTCCTGGGCGCTGCGGCCCTGCTCAACCCGCTCTGCCTCGCCCTCGCCCCCGTCGCGGTGATCCCGATGGTGGTCTACCCGTACGGCAAGCGGTTCACGAACTTCCCGCAGGCCGTCCTGGGCCTCGCCCAGGCGATGGGCCCGATCGGCGGCTGGCTGGCGATCACCGGTGAGTGGTCCTGGGAGGCCGTGATCCTCGGCCTCGCGGTCGGCATCTGGATCGGCGGCTTCGACCTGATCTACGCCTGCCAGGACGTCGAGACCGACCGGCAGGTCGGCGTGAAGTCGGTGCCGGCCCGCTTCGGCATCCCGGCGGCGATCTGGGGCGCCCGCGCCTGCCACACGGTCACCACCGCGCTCTTCGCCTGGTACGCGGTCGCCACCGACGCCGGCGTCTTCCTCTGGCTCGGCCTGCTGATCGTCGCGGGCGCGTTCGTCTACGAGCACACCATCGTGCGCCCGCACGACCTGACCCGCCTGAACAGGGCTTTCTTCTCCGTCAACGGCTTCATCGGCATCGCCCTGTTCGTGTGCGCGCTGCTGGATCTGCTCGTGCGGGGCCTGACGGTGTGAAGGCCTGGCCGTGTGATGGTGCGACTCAGGTGACGGGTGAGGCCCAGGCCGCCTGCCAGGTGGCAGGTCCGACGATGCCGTCGGTTGTCAGCCCCTTCTCCCGCTGGAAGTCGAGGCACACGGTGCGGGACTGCGGGCCGTACACACCGTCGGTGCCGATGTTCCAGCCACGCGCGGCCATTCGCTGCTGCCAGGTGCGGACGCCGGGATGGACGGTGGCCGGCGGATAGCTGAACAGAACACCGGGCCACGCCGGGGCCGCGGACGGATCGGAGCCGCCGCTCGTGACGGGCGTGTTCCAGGCCGCGTACCAGGTGCGGGCGCCGACCACGCCGTCGACGGTCAGTCCCTTTTCCTGCTGGAAGGCCAGGCAGACCCGGCGGGACTGCTCGCCGTAGACGTCGTCCACCGATATCGACCAGCCGCGGGCCGCCATGCGTTGCTGCCACGTGCGGGCGCTCGAGTGCACCGTTGCGGGCGGGTAGTGCAGGAACACACCGGGGAAGACGGGGGCCGAGGGGTACGAGGAGTCCATGGGCGGGGGAGGCTTGGGCACCCAGCCGCCGCTGCCCTTGCCCGGTCCGGGTTCCATGTCGGGCATGAGGCTGTACAGGCGCGACCCCGGGCAGTCGGTCGAGACGAAGATGCCGTGCGGTTCCGTGCCGGTGCCGGCGTTGCCGACGCTGCGCAGGTGGGCGATGGCGCTGCGGAAGCCGTAGACGAGCTGCGGAGTGATCTCGTCGTAGACGATGAAGCCGCCGACCAGGCCGCAGATGGCGTAGTACCGCTGATTGCCGAAGTCGGAGCCGTTGGCGGCGGAGCGGAGCCCCACGCCCCGGCCCTCGAACACGTAGCCGTGGTTGCACACCAGGTAGGTGTAGGCGATGTCCCACCAGCCGTTGCCGTCCATGTGGTCACGCTGGATGCCCCGGACCTGGCCCGCGCAGTCGCGGTGGTCGGCGGCGGCGAAGCGGAACCCTCCGGTGTGATGGATGGCGACGCCGCCGAGCTCCGGGGAGATGTTCGTGCTGATCTTGGTGGCCGACCGGGCGCCCCAGGAGGAGCGAGGGACGAAACGGGGGATGCTCACGCGCCCTCACCTCCAGGCAGCGCGCAGCCGCACGTCGCGTTCAGTGGCTCGCGGGAGACGCCCGCCGCGTAGTCGGCGTCGGACACGTCGGGGATGATCGCGTCGGGGTGGTCGTGGCTCAGGACGAAGGAGAGTTCGTCCTCGCCGACCGCGTGGGCCGGACCGGTGCAGATGACCGGCAGGGCGGCCGCCGCGGTGACGGCCGCGGCCGTCCGGCCTGCCATGCCGATGAAACCTCGGCGCGTGGTGTGCTCTGGGGGCACGCTGTCTCCTCTTCGGTTCGTCGGCTCTTCGGTGGTGGCGCGACTTCTGCGGCGGGGCGGGAGTGCGGCCGGTCGGCCGGCGGACCGCACTCCCGCGCCGCCTGCTGGGTGCCGGGTGTCGGGTGCCGGGTGCGGGTCGGGGATGGGGGTGCTGTGCCTGAGGTGCGGTCAGCGGTCGCCGTAGCGCAGTTCGTCCCATGTCCGGGGGCCGACGATGCCGTCGGAGGCGCTCACGCTGATGTAGTACCACTGGAACCAGGTGACGGCGGACTCAGTGGCGGGCCCGTAGACCCCGTCCACGGCCAGCTCGCCGCCGCCGGCTTGCGGGTAGCGGGTGGTTTCGTTGATCAGCGCCTGGATCTCCTTCACATGGGCGCCGGTGCTCCCGCGCTCGGCCCAGGCGGTCCCCGTGTGATAGCCGCAGTAGAGGCCGACCGTGCTGACGCCGCGGCAGGAGTCGGCCAGGGCGGTCGCCCGCGGGGTGTGGCCCGTCGCGGCGTGAGCGTTGCCGAGGGGGAGCAGGACCAGTGTGGCGGTGGCCGTCGCACCGGCCAGCGCTGTCGTCCATCGACATCCGCGGAGGCTGCTTCGAATGAGGTGCACGGGTCACTCCAGTGTCGTCGTGGTGGGGGAGGGGCACGCGTGGGCGGGTGGCGGATGTCGTGGAGCCGCGCGGCCTGTCGGTCGCGCGGCTCGCGCCAGGTCCTTGGCCCGACGATCTCCTCGGCCTCCGCCGCGCCCGTGTACGTGCGCTGGAACCAGCGCACGTACACGGGCGGGTGCGGTCAGGTCAGGTGCGGTAGCCCCGCAGGGCCTTCCAGGTGTTGGGGCCGACGATGCCGTCGACCGACCCGGCCTTCATGTGCTCGCGCTGGAACCAGCGCACGGCGCGCTCGGTGGCCGAACCGAAGATCCCGTCCACCGTGAGCCGTGACCCGCCCGAGGAGTAGCGGTAGTCCGTCGTGCCGTTGATCAGCCCCTGGATCTCCGCGACGTGGTTGCCGGTGCTGCCGTACTCGGCCCAGTCCTGCCCGTAGTAGTAGTGGCACGTGAGGCCGATCGTGCTCTGCGTGTAGCAGGCGTCGGAGGCTGCCACGGCGGCCGGCGCGGCGACCGCGGCCGTTCCGCCGACCAGCGCCGTGGCCGCGACCAGTAGAGCCACCTTCTGGTGAGTGCGCATTGCAATCGCTTTCTGTGCGAGAAGAGCTGACGGCCCGTCGGATCGGTCGGACGGGGAGTTCGGACACGAGCCAGCCTGTCGGCTGTTTTCCCGGCAGCGCTATGATCCGGGACGTCCCGGGTATCCCCGGGACGTCCCCGCCGCTCACCTGCGGGGACCGGGCCGGGGCGCTTTGTCCCGGGGCACGGCCCGGGACGCTTCTGCTGGAAGCGGTCACCACGGGAGAGGACGCAAGGGAAGAAGGCCCTGGAGCACGCCCGCAACGAGAGGATTTCCTCCTGTCATGGCGCCGTGGAGATCTCTGCCCGAGGAACTCAGCCCGCCCGCCCGGCGCCTGGTGACCGGGCTTCGCGAGCTGAAGGACCGCACCGGGATGAGTCTGGCCGCGCTGGAGCGGCGCACCCGGTACAGCAGGTCGTCCTGGGAGCGGTACCTCAATGGCAAGAAGCTCCCGCCACGCGAGGCGGTCGCGGAGCTGGCCGCGCTGGCGGGCGAGGACGGCGAGCGGCTGTGGGCGCTGCACAGGCTCGCGGCCGGTGACTGGCTCCGTGCCCCTCCACCGAGTGCCTCCTTACCGACCGCACCGGGCCGGGACGAGGCCGACGGGGCAGCGCCCGCCGACGGCCCGGCTCCGACAGGCGGGGCGGCCCGGCAGGGCGGGGCGGCCCGGCAGGGCGGGCGAGGACCTGGGGCGTGGGCCCGGCGCCGGGCGCCCTACCTGGTATCGCTGCTGATCTTGGCCAGTACGGCCGTCACCGTCGCCGCGACCTGGGACCGCGGCGGGACGAGCCACCGGGAACGGCCGGACGACTTCGCCTTCGAGCCCGGCACCACCTACGACTGCCCGGTGGAACGGAAGGGCGCCTCGCTCACCGCCGGTTACAGCGACACCCGGCGGACCTACCTGCACCAGTTGGTGATCAGCTGGGACGTGGTGGAGGCCCAGTGCCTGCTGGAGTACCACGGCTACCCGGTGGCCGAGGTCGACGGCGCCTACGACGCGATGACGGAACGCGCCGTCAAGCGTTTCCAGGAGGACCGCGGCGGTCTGGTGGTCGACGGGATCATCGGCGAGCACACCTGGGAGGTGCTGCGCCGATGAGCGGGCGGCGTACGGAGCTGGCCGGGCTCGCGGCGGAGCTGGTGGCGCTGAAGAAGCGGACCGGGCTCAGCCTGGGAGCGCTGGCCGACCGGACCTCGGCCAGCAAGTCGGCCTGGCACCGCTATCTCACCGGGCGCAATCTGCCGCCGCGCGAAACGGTCGCCGAGTTCTGCGCCCTCGCCGACGAGCCGCCCGCCCACCTGATGGCCCTGTGGGAGGTGGCCGAGACCGAGTGCAGCGGCAGGCAGCGGGGCGGTGACGGGGCCGAACCGGGCACCGGCGCGCCGGAGACGCGCCGCCCACCGCAGCGGGCGGCCGACGAGGAGCCGGACCGTACGCCCCTGACGTCCCCGACTCCCCGCACTCCCCTGATGCCTGCGATGCCTCCGACGGGGGCGACACGGACTGCGCGGGCACCGGAACGCTCCGG
This sequence comes from Streptomyces marokkonensis, assembly GCF_039539045.1. Classification (NCBI taxonomy): domain Bacteria; kingdom Bacillati; phylum Actinomycetota; class Actinomycetes; order Kitasatosporales; family Streptomycetaceae; genus Streptomyces; species Streptomyces marokkonensis. The sequence goes on along the minus strand of NZ_BAABCQ010000029.1, from coordinate 8,259 downwards.
GGCCGGCTCGTTGACGGCCCCGGGCCCGAGCGCGGTGGCGCTCCGCCAGTGGCACCACGGGCACCACTGGCGCCGGATCGTGAAGCGTTGGTGGCCGGTCGGGCTCTCCACCCTGTTGTCCGCCGTCGTACTCGCCGCCGTCCCGCTGGTCCGGGGGCCCGCCGAGCCGGCTCCGGCACCTCCAGGCTGCCGGGGCACGGCGTGCGACGGGGAGAATTCCGAGTCCCAGGGCTGTACCGAGCCGGGCTCCGCGTTCGGCGCCGTGGCGCAGGCGAACCTCCGCGGCGGGGCCCGCATGGAGATCCGGCACAGTGAGCACTGTGACGCGTTCTGGGCGCGGGTCTGGCTGGGCCAGGTCGGGGACCGGATCGAGCTGAGGGTCCCGGGCCGTCCCACCCGGCACGCGGTGATCCGGGACCGGCACGACGCCGAGGGCTACGTCTACACCCTGATGACCGGCGGCGAACCGACGGCGGCGCAGGCCTGCCTGCTGCCCGCAGACGGTGGGCCGGAGCAGTGCTTCGGCACCTGACCCCGGACCCGTCTCGGAACGGCGGAAGGCACAGCAGGGCGACCCGGTCCGGTACGGCCGGGCACCCTGGGCGGGTTCACACCCCGCGACGCCGGATAGGCTCGGTGCCGTGAACCCAGTCAAGCCAGGAAAGACGCCGCGCAAGCCTTGGATCGTGGGGGTGTCCGGCGCTTCCGGCACCCCGTATGCCGCCTCGGTACTGCGCGCGCTGCTCGACGCTGATGAAAGCGTCGACCTGGTGGTCAGCCGGGCCTCGCGGCTCACCCTGCTCGACGAGACCGGCATCTCCTTCCGGGACGCCCACTGGCGGACCGACCTGCACGCATGGCTGTCCCGGGGCGCCGACGGCAAGCCCGGCACCTTCGACGTGGACCTCGACCTCGCCGGCGACCGGGTTCGGTACTGGAGCGCGGGCGACCTCGCGGCAGGGCCGTCCTCGGGGTCGTATCCCGTCAAGGGCATGCTGATCGTGCCCGCGTCGACGGCCTGCGTGGCGGGCGTCGCGCTCGGGCTGTCGAAGGACCTGCTGCAGCGGTCGGCCAGCGTGATCCTGAAGGAGCGTCGCAAGCTGGTCGTGGCCGTACGGGAGACCCCGCTGGACGGCCGGACGCTGCGGCACCTGGTGACACTGGACGACGCGGGCGCGACCGTGGTGCCCGCCTCGCCGGCCTTCTACGCGGGGGCGACGCACATCCAGGACCTGGTGGACTTCGTCGCCGGACGCGTCCTCGACGCGGCGGGGGTCGGGCACGACCTCTACCGCCGCTGGCGCGGTGACCTCGGCGGGGCACGCCCGACCGGCTGAGCCCCGTCAGAGCACCACCCGAGCAGTACGTATGCGAGTACCACCTCCCCCCACACGTTTGTTACCCACATCTTCAGAACTCTTCAGTGGAAGGCTTCGATCGCATGGACGCGGTGGACAGGCAGCTCATCCAGGCCCTGAGGGAGAACGGCCGGGCCTCGTACGCGGAGTTGGGGCGCCTCGTCGGACTGTCGGGACCCAGCGTCACCGACCGCATCAACCGGCTGGAGGCGGCCGGCGTCATCACCGGTTACCGGGCCACCGTGGACGCCGCCTCGCTCGGCCTCGGCGTCACGGCCCTGATCGGCGTCTCGCTCTCCGACGCCGCCGACCACGAGGACGTGGCACAGCGGCTCAAGGAGCTGCGGGAGATCGAGGACTGCTGGTTCATCGCCGGCGAGGACTCCTACATGCTCAAGGTGCGCGCGGCCGACGTGGACGGCCTGGAGAGCATCATCCGCCGGCTGTCCGGCACGAAGGGCGTGTCCAGGACCCGTACGACCATCGTGCTCTCCACCAAGTGGGAGAACCGGGTGGGCGAGCTGCCGGAAGAGGTCCTGTAGCAGGGGCGTACGGTTTACGAGTCAGTCTCAGAAAGAGGTATCGCATGGACGCCGGGCTCAAGCGGGAGCTGGAGCAGAAGGTCCGCTCCGGGGAGCGGCTGACCCGCGAGGACGGCATCGCGCTGTACGAGTCGGACGATCTGGCCTGGCTCGGCGGCCTCGCGCACGAGGTGCGGACGCGGAAGAACGGCGACGTCGTCCACTTCAACGTCAACCGCCACCTCAACATGACCAACGTGTGTACGGCCTCCTGCGCGTACTGCTCCTTCCAGCGCAAGCCGGGGGAGAAGGACGCGTACACGATGCGCATCGAGGAGGCGGTGAAGCTCGCCAAGGCGATGGAGGGCGAGAACCTCACCGAGCTCCACATCGTCAACGGCCTGCACCCGAACCTGCCGTGGCGCTACTACCCGCGCTCGCTGCGGGAACTGAAGGCCGCGCTGCCCGACGTCTCGCTGAAGGCCTTCACGGCCACCGAGATCCACCACTTCGAGACCATCTCCGGGATGTCCGCCTCCGACATCCTCGACGAGCTGATCGACGCCGGTCTGGAGTCCCTGACCGGCGGCGGCGCCGAGATCTTCGACTGGGAGGTGCGGCAGCACATCGTCGACCACCGCACCCACTGGGAGGACTGGTCGCGCATCCACCGCCTGGCGCACGAGAAGGGGCTGAAGACCCCGTGCACCATGCTCTACGGTCACATCGAGGAGCCGCGCCACCGCGTGGACCACGTGCTGCGGCTGCGTGAGCTCCAGGACGAGACGAACGGCTTCCAGGTCTTCATCCCCCTGCGCTACCAGCACGACTTCGTGGACATGAAGGACGGCAAGGTGCGCAACCGCCTCCAGGCCCGCACCCAGATGGCGACCGGCGCGGAGGCGCTGAAGACCTTCGCGGTGTCGCGACTGCTCTTCGACAACGTCCCGCACGTCAAGGTCTTCTGGGTCATGCACGGTGTGCAGACCGCCCAGCTGGCCCTCCAGCACGGCGCCGACGACATGGACGGCTCAGTCGTCGAGTACAAGATCACGCACGACGCGGACGACTTCGGCACGCCGAACAAACTGACCCGCGACGACCTGCTGGACCTCATCCGCGACGCCGGTTTCCGGCCGGTCGAGCGCAACACGCGCTACGAGATCCTCCGGGAGTTCGAGGGCCCCGACGCGGCGCGCAGGGACTCGCCGCAGCCGATGCGGGTGTGAAGGATCGCGGATCGCGGCCCCTTCGGCCCTCCAGGGGCTCCATCCCCGGAGGGCCGTCCTCGTCCACCCGTCACTCGACTCGGTCGGTGAGGAGCGGGTACCCGGCGATCCGTGACCCCAAGGACGACTGCCCCGGAGGACCGCTACACCGCAGAGCCCTTCGTGCCCGCGCGGGGCGGCCTGCCCGCGCTGCGCAAGGCCGCCGCCGACTGTCACGGCTGCCCGCTGCACAGGGACGCCACCCGGACGGTCTTCGGCGCCGGAAAGGCGGACGCCCGTGTGATGCTGGTCGGCGAGCAGCCGGGTGACCAGGAGGACCGGCAGGGCGAACCCTTCGTCGGGCCCGCCGGGAAGCTGCTCGACCGGGCCCTGGCGGAAGCCGGCATCGACCCGGCGGACGCGTACGTCACCAACGCCGTCAAGCACTTCAAGTTCACGCGGACCGAGCCCCGCAAGCGCCGGATCCACAAGGCGCCCACCCTGCGCGAGATGACCGCCTGCGGCCCCTGGCTGGCCGCCGAGCTGGCCCGGGTGGAACCGGAACTGATCGTGGTACTCGGCGCCACGGCCGGCAAGGCGCTGCTCGGCTCCTCCTTCCGCGTCACACAGGTGCGCGGCACGGTGCTGGAGGAGGAGATCCACGGACACCCGCAACGGCTGGTGCCGACCGTGCACCCGTCGGCGGTACTGCGGGCGGCGGCCGAGGGCCGGGACGGCGCGTACCGGGGCCTGGTCTCGGATCTGCGGGTGGCGGCACAGGCACTCTCGTAATGGCTACGATGAGGGGGTGTGCCTTACATTCACCTTCGACCCGCCCGTCACCCCGGACCTGCGCGACGGCGTACTCGACCTGTGGACCGACGTCTCCAACGCGGGCGGCTCCGTGGGATTCGTGCCGCCCGTGACCCGGGAGGACATCCGTCCCGAACTGGTCAGACACATGGTGGGCATGGCCGAGGGCCGTACCCGGCTGCTCGTCGGCCGCGACGAGGAGGGGCGGGTGGCCGCCACCGCGTTCCTCACCCTCAACGCGCACCGGCTGATGACCCACTGGCTGTGGCTCTACACGGTGATGGTTCACCCCCGCCACCAGGGCCGGGGCTACGGCCGGGACCTGATGGCCGCCGCCGCGGACGCGGCCCGCACCGTCGGCGGCGTCGAGGCGATCCGGCTCACCTGCCGGGGCGGTCTCGGCCTGGAGCGGTTCTACGAGTCCTGCGGCTACAAGGAGGTCGGCCGGGTGCCCGGCGCGATCCGGGTGGCGCCGGGCGACGACCGGGACGACGTCTTCATGCTGCTGTCATTGGCCTGAGCTCCGTCCGCGATCCGAGGGCCCGACCCGAGGACCCGACCCGACTGCGGGGCCGGCGAACCGGCATGTTTCACTGGGCAGTGCCTCTTTGTGCCAGAAACGGAAGAGTGGATTGAGATGCTCCGCTACACGCTGATGCGCCTCGGGATCTTCGTGGGCTGCCTCGTGGCCGTCTGGGGGCTCGTCTACGCCGGCGTGTTCCCGCGCGGTCTCGGCGACTCCAACGGCATTTGGATCCTCCTGCTCTCCCTGCTGCTCTCGGCCCCCATCAGCTACGTCGCGCTCCGCAAGGAGCGGGACCGGGCCTCGGTCCAGGTCGTCGGCCGCGTGGAGCGGATGAAGGCCAACCTCGAGGCCAACCGCGGCCAGGAGGACACCGCCGACGACGCGGCACGCGCCCAGGGCCAGACCTCATGACGCAGTAGCGCAGAAGCGTAGTAGGGCACGTCACACGCACGCACGCCCCGGTTTCCCCATCCACAGGAAACCGGGGCACTCTGCGTTTTACGGGCAATAGGCACTCCACACCTCTCAAAGTGAGGCTTTGGGGGTCTCAAAGCACAGGTGTTAAAGTCGTGTGCATGAAGCACGCAGCCGCGCCCCACACGCCGCCGAGCCTCGCGCTCGTGGCGCGCCTGCACGTGGACCTCTGTCGGTGCGCGTCCGCGAACTGTCGCCCCTGACGTTCCCCCCCTCATCCGTCGTTCTCCACGTCAGCCCCGCGCGTCCGTCCCCGCGTCCCGTCCCCCTTTACGGAGCCCGTCCGTGTCTTCCCTCACGAAGTACTTCAAGGTGCCCTTCTGGGCCCAGATACTCGCCGGTCTCGTCCTCGGCGTCCTGCTGGGCTGGCTGGCCCGCAGCCAGGACGTCTCCTGGCTGGTCACCACCCTCGAGAAGGTCGGCGGCACCTTCATCGGCCTGCTGAAGCTGGCCGTCGCACCGCTCGTCTTCTTCGCGATCCTGGTGTCGATCACCAACCTGCGGAAGGTCAACAACGCGGCCCGCCTGGCGTCCCGCACCCTTCTCTGGTTCATGGTCACCTCGCTGATCGCGGTGGCCATCGGCCTGACCATCGGCCTGGTCACCAACCCCGGCGCCGGCACCGGCCTCACCCCGGCCGACGGCGCGGCGCCCGAGAACACCGGGTCCTGGATCGACTTCCTGACCGGCATCGTGCCGACCGACGTGATCACGCCGTTCACCGAGCTGAACGTGCTCCAGATCGTCTTCATGGCCGCCGTCGCCGGTATCGCCGCCCTCCAGCTCGGCGAGAAGGCCCAGCCGATCCTGAACCTGAGCGAGTCCGTCCTCGAGCTCCTCCAGAAGGCCCTGTGGTGGGTCATCCGCCTCGCCCCGCTCGGCACCGTCGGCCTCATCGGCAACGCCATCGCCACCTACGGCTGGGACCTCATCGGCAAGTACGCCACCTTCACCGCCGACATCTACGTCGGCTGCGCGATCGTGATGTTCGTGGTCTACCCGCTGCTGCTCGCCACCGTCGCCAAGGTCAGCCCGCTGCAGTTCTTCAAGGGCGCCTGGCCCGCGATCCAGCTGGGCTTCGTCTCCCGCTCCTCCGTCGGCACCATGCCGCTGACCCAGAAGGTCACCGAGCGCCTCGGTGTGCCGAAGGAGTACGCGTCCTTCGCCGTGCCGTTCGGCGCGACGACCAAGATGGACGGCTGCGCCGCGATCTACCCGGCGATCGCCGCGATCTTCGTCGCGCAGATCTTCGGCATCGACCTCGGTGTCGGCGACTACCTGCTGATCGCGTTCGTCTCGGTGGTCGGCTCCGCCGCCACGGCCGGTCTCACCGGCGCCACGGTCATGCTGACCCTGACCCTGTCCACCCTGGGCCTGCCCATGGAGGGCGTCGGCCTGCTCCTCGCGATCGACCCGATCCTGGACATGATCCGCACGGCGACCAACGTGGCCGGCCAGGCGCTGGTCCCGGTCATCGTCTCGGCCCGCGAGGGACTGCTGGACCACAAGGCCTACGACGCGGCGCACAGCTCGCCGATCGACGAGCCGGAGCCGTCGGAGTCGGAGAAGGAGTCGGAAAAGGGTCCGGAGAACGAGAAGCAGACGTCGGAGCCGGTTCCGGCCGCCGTCTGACCGACGTGTTCCGGGTGCCGGCGTCGCGCTGACGTCCTGATCACCGCCGCACGGACCGTACGCTGATTCGCATGGGTGCAGGGAAGACCAAGCGGATGCCGCGTGCGGTCCGTGAGCAGCAGATGCTGGACGCCGCCGTGCGCGTCTTCGGTCAACGCGGGTACATGGCGGCGTCGATGGACGAGATCGCCGAACTGGCGGGAGTCTCCAAGCCGCTGGTGTACCTCTACCTGAACTCGAAGGACGACCTCTTCACCGCCTGCATTCGCCGCGAGGCCCGGGCCCTCACCGAGGCAGTCCGGGCGGGGGTGCTTCCGGGGCTGGCCCCCGACGGACAACTCTGGTCGGGACTGCGGGCGTTCTTCACCCACACCGCGCGAAACCCCGATGCCTGGCGGGTGCTGCACCTCCACGCCCGTACCCACGGCGAGCGGTTCGCGGTCGAGGTCGCGGCGATGCGTGCGGAGATCGTCGCCTTCGTGACGCAGCTGATCGCCGCGGCGGCGCGGGACGCGCACCGGGACCCGCACCTGCCCGCCGGTGAGGTCGCCGGGCTGGCCGAGGCACTGGTCGGCGCCGCCGAGTCACTCGCCGACTGGGCGGGCGCCACGGACGGCGTCACCGCGAAGCAGGCGGCGGCGACCCTGATGAACTTCGCCTGGGCAGGCCTGGGCGACCTGATGACGGGCCGGCCCTGGTCCCCGCCGGAGGAACCCGAGCCCGGGCCGGGGGAGGCGGCGCCGGTGGCACAGGCGGCGCCGATTCAGACCGGGTAGGGCCCGACCTCGCCGGACAGGTGCGGCCGCCGCCCCTCCCCGCCGCGCAGCTCGAACCGCACGCCCCGCGCCCCGTACGTCACCGTCCCCGGCAGCGGCACCGGCGCCCGGAACTCCGCGTGCACCGCGGCCGCGTCCGGCGTCCCGTGCTCGGCGAGGCATCGGGCCACGGTCCACATGCCGTGCGCGATGGCCCGGGGGAAGCCGAAGAGGCGGGCGGTGAGCTGATGCAGGTGGATCGGGTTGCGGTCACCGGAGGCGGCACCGTAGCGCCGCCCGACGTCACCGGCGATGCGCCATTCGGCGCGGGCGGGCAGCGGCTCGCGGTCCTCGTGCTTGCCCTGGTCCTTGCCCGGGTCCGCGCCCCGGTCCTTGTCCTGGTTCTTGTCCTTGCCCCGGTCCTGGCCGGAGGCCTCGGTGGGGGTGGGCCCGGCCGTCCGGTGCCGCGCCAGATATGTGCTGCGCGACTCCCACACCGGTTCCCCGCCGGCCCGTGTCTCCGTCACCTCCGTCACCACCGACGCCTCTGTCCCGCGTCGGTGCGGCGCCAGGCCCTCGACGTACGTGGTGAGGTCGTACACCCCGGTCGCGGGCATGGCGGCCCGCCGGGTGATGCCGATCGACGTGTGGACGAGCCCCAGCAGCGGCAGCGGGAAGTCCCGGCCGCTCATCAGACGCATGGCCGTCGGGAAGCCCAGCACGTGCGGATACGTCACCGGAAGCGCGTCCGCCCCGGTCGGGAACCCGCACACCCGCTCGTACGCGGACAGCCGCGCGAGGTCCACGCGCAGGCCGGGGAACACCAGCCGGGTACGGGGGAAGTCCGCGTCCGGGCGGGGCCGCTTGAGCGGCGACAGCAGGGCGCCACGCGCGAGGAGCGGCGGGAGGGCGGGGGCACCGGTCAGCGTGTGCGTCGTGTGCGTCGTGGGTGACATGGGTGACTCCCAGCTC
>NZ_BAABCQ010000028.1:0-56644 GCF_039539045.1 Streptomyces marokkonensis | reverse complement strand
GGCAAATGGATAATCAACACAGGTCAACGAGAGGATGCATATGGTGCGCGTAGGACTGACCACGGAGCGTCTGGTCCGGGCGGGCGCGGAACTGGCGGACGAGGTCGGTTTCGACCAGGTCACGGTCTCCGCGCTGGCCAGACACTTCGACGTCAAGGTCGCGAGTCTGTACTCGCACGTGCGCAACTCCCATGACCTCAAGACCCGGATCGCCCTGCTCGCCCTCGCCGAACTCGCCGACCGGGGCAGCACGGCACTGGCCGGGCGAGCAGGCAAGGACGCCCTCGCCGCCTTCGCGAACGTCTACCGCGACTACGCCCGGGAACACCCCGGCCGCTACGCCGCGGCCCAGCTCCGGCTGGACCCGGAGACGGCGGCGGTCAGCGCGGGCGTCCGCCACGCACAGATGACCCGGGCCATCCTGCGCGGCTACGACCTGGCGGAGCCCGACCAGACCCACGCGGTCCGGCTGCTGGGCAGTGTCTTCCACGGCTATGTCAGCCTGGAGATGGGCGGCGGCTTCAGTCACAGCGCCCCCGACACGCAGGAGACGTGGACGCGGATCGTGGACGCCCTCGACGCCCTGCTCCGCAACTGGCCCGCAGCGTGAACCGCGCACCGTCAAACCCTGCGCGGTGGAGCCGAGCCGGAATCGGGAGCCGAGCCGGAACCTGAAGCCGAGCCGGAACCGGGAAGCCGAGCCCGCACCGTGAAGCCGGCACGGGCAACCCCCGCATGGTTCGGTGGAGCCCGCACCGGACACCTCGTCACCACCACATCAGCCGGAGGCGGCATGAACACGCACACCAACGACGACCGGATCGACTGGATCACCACGCCGATCACTCGGGACCACCTGCGCGGCGCCCTCGACCTGGAGCGCACCGAGCACGGACTGCTGCCGCACCGGCTGCCCGCCCGGGCCCGAACCCGGAACACCGACGGACAGCTGGCCATGGCCGAGTCCCAGCCCTCCGGCGTACGCCTGGCCCTGCGCACCCGGGCCACCGCTCTCGAACTGGACACCCTGCCCACCAAACGGGTCTACGTCGGCGTCCCGCCCCGCCCGGACGGCCTGTACGACCTGCTCGTCGACGGGCGCCCGACCGGCCAGGGCAGTGTCGCGGGCGGCAACACCCTCACCATCGACATGACCACCGGCACGGCGGGCGTCGAGCCCGGCCCCGTCGGCACTCTGCGCTTCGCCGGCCTGCCCGAGGGCAGCAAGGACATCGAGGTCTGGTTGCCGCACAACGAGACCACCGAACTCGTCGCCCTGCGCACCGACGCTCCCGTCGAGCCCGCCCCGGGCACGGGCCGCAGGGTCTGGCTGCACCACGGCAGTTCGATCAGCCAGGGCTCCGACGCCGCGAGCCCCGCCACCACGTGGCCCGCACTCGCCGCCTCCCTCGGCGGCGTCGAACTCGTCAACCTGGGCCTGGCCGGCAGCGCCCTGCTCGACCCGTTCACCGCGCGGGCCATGCGCGACACCCCCGCCGACCTGATCAGTGTCAAGATCGGCATCAACGTGGTCAACAGCGACGCCATGCGGCTGCGTGCCTTCGGCCCCGCCGTGCACGGCTTCCTCGACACCGTCCGCGAAGGTCACCCCACAACCCCGCTGCTGGTCGTCGCGCCCATCCTGTGCCCCACCCATGAGGACACCCCCGGCCCCCTCGCTCCCGACTTCTCCGGCCTCGGCGAGGGACGACTGCGGTTCGTGGCCACGGGTGACCCGGCGGACCGAGCGAGCGGGAAACTGACTCTCAACGTCATCCGGGACGAGCTGGCCCGGATCGTGGCCCAGCGGGCGCCCGACGACCCCAACCTGCACTACCTGGACGGCCGCGACCTCTACGGCGAGGGCGACGCCGCCGAGCTGCCGCTGCCCGACGGGGTCCACCCGGACGCGGCCACCCACCGGCGTATCGGCGAACGCTTCGCCGGTCTGGCATTCACTGAGCGCGGCGCCTTCTCCGGCTGACCCTCACCCCCTGACGACCGCGGCGAACCGCCGGGCGACCTCGCGCCAGACGGCCTCGGCCGCGAGGTCGTCGCGTTCCGCCCGGCCGAAGAGTTCCGCCGGGTCCAGACCCCCGGCCCGGATCCGCTCCGGGTCCCACGACCGGACCCGGTCCGCGCCCGCCTCGGGATGGAACTGCACTCCCCACGCCCGGTCACCGACCCGGAACGCCTGGTACGGGCACCGTTCGCTCTCCATCAGCCAGGCGGCGCCCGGCGGCAGGGCGGTGACTGCGTCCACATGGTGCTCGACCGCCGTGACCCGCTCCGGCAGCCCCCCGAAGAGCGGATCACCCGCCGCCTCCGACCGCAGGGTGAGCGGCGTACTGCCGAACTCCGGTTCGCCGTGGGCGCCCTCCACCGTGCCGCCCGCGACGCGGGCCAGGAGCTGCCCGCCGAGGCAGATGCCGAACACGGGAGTGTCCCGCTGCACCGCCTCGGTGACCAGGGCCCGGGTGGGCGCGAGCCAGGACGCGCGGACGTCGTCGTCGGGCAGGTAGCCGCCGCCCGGTACCATGACGCCCTCGTGCGCCAGCCGTCGGGGGAGCGGCGCACCGGCGTACGCGTGCACCACGTCCAGCGACAGCCCGTCCGAGACCAGCCAGTCACCGAACCGGCCCGGCCCGGCCCGCCGTCCGGACCGTTCTGTACCACCAACAGCCGCGCCATCGACCACCCCTCGTTCGGCACCCCTCGGACGACATCCTGCTCCACGACGGCCTCTCGCGGCGGAAAACCGCAGGCGCCGGCGGCCCGTCGGGAGGTATCGTCCCCGCATGCCTGATGAGGACGGCTACTTCGGAGAAACCGTCGCCGCGCGATACGACGAGTCGTCGGCGGACATGTTCACGCCCGACGCGGTTGACCCCGCGGTCGACCTGCTGGCCGGGCTGGCCGGCGAGGGCCGCGCACTCGAGTTCGGCGTCGGCACCGGCCGGCTCGCGCTACCGCTGGCGGACCGCGGAGTCCCGGTGCACGGCATCGACATGTCCCGGGCCATGACCTCCCGGCTGAGTGCCAAGCCGGGAGGTGACGCCGTCGGAGTGACCATCGGCGACTTCGCGACGACCCGGGTGCCGGGCCTGTTCGCGGTGGCCTACCTCGTCTTCAACACCATCAACAACCTGACGACACAGGACGCCCAGGTCGACTGTTTCCGCAACGCGGCCGCGCACCTGGAGCCCGGCGGCCACTTCGTCATCGAGGTGGGCGTTCCGGAACTGCGCCTGCTGCCGCCGGGGCAGACCGCCGTGCCGTTCCGCGTCGGCCCGACCGGCTGGGCGTTCGACACCTACGACACCGCCACCCAGGCGATGAGTTCGAACTACGTCACCCTCGTGGACGGACGCCCCGAGTACGCGTACTACCCCTTCCGGTACGTCTGGCCCTCCGAACTCGACCTGATGGCCCGGCTCGCCGGCCTGCGGCTGCGTGACCGGTGGGAGGGGTGGACCCGGAAGCCGTTCACCCACGAGAGCCGCGGCCACGTCTCGGTCTGGGAGAAGCCCGCCGTCTGACCGGCCGGGACCGGGCTGGCCGGGGCCGGACGGGGCGGGACCGGGCCGGACGGGGCGGGACCGGGCCGCGAAGGGGCGGGACCGGGCCGCGAGGGGCTCAGCGCCGGGCCATGTACAGCCCCAGGGCCTTGTGCAGCAGCTTGCTGAGCGGATAGTCCCACTCGCCGAGGTACTCGACTGCCTCACCGCCGGCGCCGACCTTGAACCGGAGCAGCCCCAGCAGGTGGTTGTCCTCGTCCAGGGTGTCGGTGATGCCACGGAAGTCGTAGACGGCCGCGCCGAGTTCATGGGCGTCGCACATCATCCGCCACTGGAGCGCGTTGTTGGGCTGCACCTCGCGCCGGCGGCTGGTGGAGGCGCCGTACGAGTACCAGACGTGCTCCCCGACGGTCAGCATCGTGGCCGCGGCGAGCACCTCACCATCGTGATGGGCGAGGTACAGACGCATACGGTCGGGGTCCTCGGCCGTCAGCGCGGTCCACATACGCCGGAAGTAGGCGAGGGGGCGCGGGACGAAGCCGTCCCGTTCCGCGGTCTCGACATAGAGTTCGTAGAACGCCGGGAGATCCTCGCGGTCGCCCCGGACGACTTTGACACCCGCCTTCTCGGACTTCTTGATGTTGCGGCGCCACTGCTGGTTGAAACCGCTCAGGATCTGCTCCAGTGACCGGCCGGCGAGCGGTACCTGGCACACGTGGCGCGGCTGTCCCGCCGCGAAGCCGTCCTCGCCCCAGGACTCGGTCTGCCGCCAGCCCATCCGGCGCAGCCGCTCGGCCACACCGTCGGCCCCGGCTTCGCGCACGGTGGCCTCGACGTCTCCCAGCCGGCGGGCTCCCGGGTCGGCGATCGCCGCCTTGACCGCCTCGGCACTCCAGCGCCGAGCCACCACCGGCGGCCCCATCCGCACCGAGAAGGCGCCCCGCCCCTTCAGGTACGCGAGCATCGGCTCCAGCCACCGCTCCAGATCCGCCGAGCCCCAGTCGATGACCGGGCCCTCGGGCAGATAGGCCAGGTACCGTTTCAGCTTCGGCAACGGCCGCAGCAGCACCAGCCCGGCACCCACGAGGCCGCCGCTTCCGTCGAACCAGCCCAGGCTCTCCGCTCGCCAGTCCGGTTTCACGTCACCCCACGAAGGTGTCTGCAGGTGGCTGACAGAGGGCCGGGACGCGACGAAGCGCAGATGTTCCTCGCGGGTGATCGCCTTCAGATGCCGGCTCATGGGCGGTGCCCCTCTGATCGATGTCGGTGGACGGGGAGACGGCCGGTGCGCGGGCAGCGGTTGCCGTCCCGCACCTCACGTCCCGCACCTCACAGGGAATACCGACGGCGGCCGATGCGCGCGCTGTCGGCCGACCGCCCACCCGCGTGCCCCGTCCGGCGCGCGTGATCGCGGCCGGGCTGCGAGCGTGGACGGGTGGGGCGGTGCGGGCAGGACGGACGGAGTGGACGGTCATGGCGCGGGCGATCTGGACAGGTGTCATCACGTTCGGGCTGGTCTCGGTGCCCGTCGGTCTGTTCACGGCGACGCAGGACCACACGATCCACTTCCACCAACTTCAGCGCGGAACCTCGGACCGCGTCCGCAACCGGCGGGTCAACGAGCGCACCGGCGAGGAGGTCGCCTCCGGTGACATCGTCAAGGGCTACGAGGTGGGCGAGGGCGAGTACGTCGTCGTAGAGCCGGAGGAACTGGACGAGATCGCGCCGGGCCGCTCCCAGACCCTCGAGATCACCGACTTCGTCGACCTGGACCGCATCGCACCGGTCTACTTCGGCCGCACCTACTACGTCGCCCCCCGCGGCAAGGAGTACCTCAAGGTCTACGAGCTGCTCCGCACCGCCCTCGCCGAGGCCGGCAAGGTCGGCGTCGCCACCTTCGTCATGCGCAGCCGGCAGTACCTGACCGCGCTCCGCGCCGACGACGAGGTCCTGGTGCTCCAGACGCTGCACTGGGCCGACGAGGTCCGCGACCCGGTCGCGGAGCTTCCCGAGCTGCCCTCGGACCGGGCGGACCGTGGCAAGGAACTGGACATGGCGATGCGGCTCGTCGACGCACTCAGCGGCCCCTGGGACCCGGCCCGTTACCACGACACGTACCAGGAGAGAGTTCGTGAGCTGGTCCGGGCCAAGGCCGAGGGCGAGGAGGTCGCCGTCGCGGAGGAAGCGCCCCGGGCCACCAACGTCGTCGACCTGATGGAGGTCCTGCGGGGCAGCCTGGAGCAGGCGCGGGGGACCGACGGCAAGCAGTCACCCGCGAGGGCGGCGGACGCCGGCGGCAAGCAGCCCTCGGCACCGCGGAAGAGCGACACCGGCCGGCAGAGGCAGAGCGCCGAGCCACGAAGGCAGAGCGCCACACAGAAGAAGAGCGCCGAGCTGCGGAAGCAGGACACCGGCCCGCGGAAGCAGAGCGCCGAGCCGCGGAAGAAGGCCGTCGCCCCCTCCCGCAAGGCGCCACCGAAGCGGGGCGATCTGCGGGAGCTGAGCAAGACGGAGCTCTACCAGCGGGCCACCGACCAGGACGTCCCCGGACGGTCGAAGATGAGCCGCGAACAGCTCATCGACGCCCTCACCGGCGGCGGAGGCGGCCGGAAGAAGAAGACGGCCGCCGCCTGAGACGCCGCACGGTGGGTGAGACGCGGCTCAGTGGGTGCTGAGCATGCCTTCCCGCAGACGGGCCAGCAGACGCGAGATCAGACGGGACACATGCATCTGCGAGACCCCGAGGCGTTCGCCGATGTCCTTCTGGGTGAGCTCCTCGACGAACCGCCAGTGGATGATCTGCCGGTCGCGTTCGCCCAGTTCGGCGATCATCGGGGCCAGTGCGTGGAAGTCGTCCACGAGCGCCAGCGCCGAGTCGTCCGCGCCGATGAAGTCGGCCAGCGCCGACTCGCCGTCCTCGCTGCCGTTGATGGCCGCGTCCAGCGAGGCGGAGTTGTATCCGTTGGCCGCCAGACGGGCCTCGACGACCTCGTCCTCCGGGAGGCACATCAGCTCGGACAGCTCCCCGGTGGTGGGGTTGCGGCCCAGTCGGCTGCGGAGCTCCTCGGTGGCGCGGGCCAGCTGGACACGAGCCTCCTGAAGCCGCCGGGGCACATGCACGGCCCACGAGGTGTCACGGAAGAACCGCTTGATCTCGCCTACGATGTACGGCACGGCGAAGGAGGTGAACTCGACCTCGCGGGTCAGTTCGAACCGGTCGATGGCCTTGATGAGGCCGATCATGCCGACCTGGACGATGTCCTCCATCTCCTCCGGCCCGCGGCTGCGGAACCGGCCGGCCGCGAAGCGGACCAGGGACATGTTCATCTCGATCAGCGTGTTACGGGCGTACTGGTATTCGGACGTGCCCTCTTCCAGCACCGTCAGCTGCTCGAAGAACAGCTTCGACAACTCCCGCGCGTCCTTGGGCGCCACCTTGGACGGGTCCGCGATCTCCGGCATCTCCGCGATGGTGTGCTCGGTGGTCTGTGCGGTCGTCGTCACCATGATGTGCCCTCCCGGGTCGATCGGCCCCCGTCACTGTCGGCTTGTCGGCCAACGACTGAGCGCCTACCCCGGGCCAACGCCCTCATGCATGGTTCCGCGCTCCGCGTGGCGGCGAAGGGGTTCCGACGCCGTGTCAGAGACCGAGGTAGAAGCGGACGGTGGTGCCCTCGTCCGACGTGTGCACCCGCACCAGATCCGCGACGTAGTGGACGAGCAGCAGGCCTCGGCCGCCGACCTGCCCGTGCTCCGGGGGCCGGCGGCCGGCGAGCGGATCGGTGAGCCGGCCCGGGTCGCGGACCTCGCAGACCACCTGCCCCGCGTCGGCCCAGATCGCCAGCGTCCCGTGACCGCCGCCGTGGACCACGCTGTTGGTGGTCAGCTCCGCCACCGCCAGTTCCGCGTCCGGCAGCCGTCGCTCGTCCAGCCCGAGCGAGGCGGCCCGGCCGACGGCGAAGCGGCGTGCGTCCGGCAGCTGCCCGGCGCCGAAGGCGATGACGTCGGCGTCCGGCGCGGGTCTGAGCGGCTCGTTGTAGCGGGCGACGACCGCGCGCCAGTCGTACGCCCCACTGGCCCGCTGACGCCCGTCGGAGATGACCGTGGGGTGGGTGACCAGCGCGTCGGCGAGGACGTCCGCGTCCAGCCGGGTCTCGTCGTAAGGGCACAGGATCGTCGCGGAGCGGCCCTTGAAGGCCGCGTTGATCAACGCCTCGTGCTGGGCGCACGCCGGGTACTCCGCCGCACTGCGCCCGGCCCAGACCGGCTCGCCGATGATGCGCACCCGTCCGTGCGCGTGCGCGTCGGCGAACGCCCTCAGTACACGGGGGATGATCCGCCCCGGGTTCCGCCCGGCCTCCGTCATGTCCAGGAAGGAGACGTCCCGCGCATCCGTTCCCAGCCCCGCCCTGATCAGCTCCAGGTTGGGGGCGGGCACGGCCACCGCCACCGGTTCACCCGTGGCGAGTCCCTCCCGGACGAACGTCACCGTCCGGTCGGCGTACTCGCCCTCCGAGCGGTAGAACAGCGCCGGATGCGCGAAGGTCCCGTCGGTGGTCACCGTGTTCATCGCGGAGCCACCTCAATCCGGTGCAGGGACGGCCAGAACAGCTCGAGTACGCGGGGGAGCTGCGGCGGCGGCTGTTCCACCACGACCCGCCCGCCGGGCAGGTTCATGGCGGTGACGGCGAGCGCCGTGACCCCGGCCACGTCGACGAACCGTACGCCGGACAGTTCCACGTAGGACACCTCCGCGTGCCGACGGGACAGCTCGGTGAGGGCCTTCTCCCAGGAGGCGCGGGTGGTCACGCTGATCTCTCCGCTGGCGCGGATGCCGGGACGACCGGACAGCGGGCCCACCTCCAGTACAGCCCCGCTCCGCAACCGGGGCGGGCCGCCCGTGGGGCCTGTGGCATCCACACTCGCTCTCCTTCGGAAATCCCCCGGGTGGTCCGTCCGTGTCCGGGGGCGCCTCGTCCGGCCAGGCAGCCTACCGCGATCGGGTGTCGTGCGCGCAGTGGGGGCAAATCGTGCGACAGGGGCATGAAGTGGGGAACTATCCAGTGAGCGCGTCCTCCGGAAGGGAAGACTGGGCATGTTTGAAGCCGACAACATTCGTGACTGGCGTGACCATGACGTCGTCGACAGCGACGGCCGCAAGATCGGGACCCTGGAGTCCATCTACGTCGACACCCTCACCGACCGGCCGGCGTTCGCCGCGGTCCTGATCGGTCTGCCGACCCGTCGGCGGCTGGTGTTCGTCCCGGTGGACAGAGCCACCGTCGGTCCGGGCTACCTGAAGGTGACCTACGACAAGAGCCTGGTCAAGGACGCGCCGGGAATCGACCCGGACGGTGAACTCGCGGCCGAGGACGAGGGTGCCGTCTTCGCCCACTACCACCTGCCCTACGAGCAGGGCAGGCGCGGCGAACGCCGGCTCGGCCGGCGCTGAGACCGGGCGGGTACGACAAGCGCACCGGGCGGGCGCAAGGGGCCGACCGTGCCGTCACCGGCACACGGCCGGCCCCGTCCCGCTCCACCACCCGGCGGACCCTGGCCCTAGGCAAGCTCCGCGCCGCGTTCCGCCGCCTCCGTCTCGGAGGTCGCGCTGCCCGTCGCCAGGGTGCCACCGGAGCTCTCCAGATGGGCCCGTACGAACCACTGGAACTGCTCCAGGTCCCTGAGCTGGCCGATCAGGAGGTCCTCCGTGGCCGGGTCGATCTCACCGGACTCCTTCACCGCCGCGCGCATCCCCTCGATGACGCCGGTGTACACGACGTCGAGCGCGCCGAGGTGGGCGATGGCGTCGGCCCGTCCGATGGAGTAGTCGTCCCAGGGCCGCTCGGCCACCAGCGCCCCGGGCGTGCCCTGGGCCACCCCGCCGAGCGCGGCGATGCGCTCCGCGACGTCGTCGGCCATCTCGCGTACCTGCTCGACCTGGGGATCGATCATCTCGTGCACGGCGATGAAGTGCGGTCCCACGACGTTCCAGTGCACGTGCTTGAGGGTGAGATGAAGGTCGTTGAAGGCATGCAGGCGCAGTCGCAGCACGCCGATCAGGCGGCCTGCGGCCTCCCGCTCGATACCGGGGACCGTGTACTTCGGGGTCAGGTCGTGCGTCATGGCGGACCTCAGCTCCTCATGCGTCTCGTACGTCGTTGCACGTGCACGACTGCCCCGCATCGGCGACGGCAGACATGCCCGGGCGCTGTGCCCGAGGAGGACGGGTCTCCCCCGGACGGGTGAGTCAACCGTCGGGACCTCCTGCGGGCACCGCCTTGGGGACCGTCCCCGGGGGCGACGCCGGGGCGGTGGCCCGCCGACAGGATGATCCGCATGACCACGACCCCACGGCACTCCGACCCCGACCCCGTGCCCGCCCCCGCCCGCTGGGCGGTCCGCGCCGCCCACGTCACCGCGCTCCTCACCCTGCCGACCGGACTCTGGCGCCTCCTGCCGGCGGCGGGGCAGCCGGCCGGGTACACCGACGCGGGCTACGAGGCGCTGGGCGTGACCGGATGGGGCGTGGTGTACGTCGTCGGGCTGAGCGTGGCGAGCGAGGCGCTCGCCCTGCTCACCCTCGGCCTGGTCCGGCCGTGGGGCGAGACGTTCCCGCGCCGGCTCCCGCTGGTCGGCGGGCGGCCGGTCCCGGTACTGGCGGCGGTCGTCCCGGCCGGCCTGGGCGCCGTCGCGCTGACCGTACTGTGGACCCCGTTCGCCTGGTGGTGGGCCACCCCCCACCCCGACCTGACCCCGCTCGGCGAGACGCTCCTCGGCTTCGCCTACCTGCCCCTGGTCGCCTGGGGGCCGTTGCTCGGTGCCGTCACCGTCTCCTACTACCGCCGACGCCGTCCCGCGGCGCCCGGTTCGCGACGCGCGTCGGTCACGGGGCTGTAGGGAGCCTGCCCGTGACTGGTTCTGCCCTCCGCGCGGCGGGTGCGCCGGGACGGGCGCCGGCGACGTCAGGACGGCGGAGCGGGCAGTGGCATCGCGCTGAGCGCGCGCGCCGCGTGGACGAGGTTGGACGCCATGGCCCGGCCGGTGGAGGTCGACCAGTCGTGGCCGCGGTCGTCGTCGAGGTAGTCGGGACCGGGCCCGGGGCCGAGGTGCCAGTAGGTCCAGGCCTGCCCCGGAATGGTGTACCCGATGTCCGCGAGCCCCCCGCTGATCTCGCTGATGACGTGGTGGGCCCCGTCCTCGTTGCCGGTGACCAGGACCCCGGCGACGCGGTTGTAGGCGACGGGACGCTCCTCGCCGTCGGTCTCGCCGAGCATGGCGTCCATCCGTTCGAGTACCCGCTGGGCGACCGAGGACGGTCGGCCGAGCCAGGTCGGCGACGCGATGATCAGGATCTCCGACGACAGCAGCTTCTCGTGTACGCCCGGCCAGTCGTCGCCGTCGCCCATGTCGGTCTCGACCCCGGGTTTCAGGTTCAGGTCGACGGCCCGTACGACGTCCACCTCCGCCCCGTGGCCTTTCAATGCCGCGATGACCGTGGCGGCGAGGGCCTCGGTGTTCGACGGCTGCGGGGAGGGCTTGAGGGTGCAGTTGATGACGAGTGCGCGCATGCCTACCCCTCTTCCCCGGGCGACGGGTTCCGATCGTCGTACCGGAAGACCGTTCACCCGTCCGGACGCGGGGCGCCCGGAGCGCCGTCGGCCGGTGACGACTCCGACCGTCCCGCTTCGACTCGCGTTCGTCCTCACCCGGCCGGGGCCAACGGCCGCTCTTCCGGTCCTGGTCGTCTTCGGCGCGGACGACGTCCACGCGCCCGGTCACCTCCCCGGCGTCGAGCAACCCGAGCGCTTCAACGCCGCGTTGCCGGAGTTCCTGGCCGCGCGCGTGTGACCGTGTACCGCTCGCCGGAGATGTCAAGGTTTCCTTGACAAGGTGCATGCTGTCAAGGAAACCTTGACAGCATGCACACTTCGACGCGCTCCGCTCCAGCCGCGCCGGCGGCCGCCACCGGTCTGCTCGCCGTGGTCACCGCGCTGATCGCTCTGGCGATCTCCCTCGTCGACGACCTCGGCACCCCGGCCTACGTCGTCCTGGTGGCCGCCGACCTCCTGGTCGTCCTCGTCATGGGAGTACTCCTCGCCGCTTCCCTGTCGGGGAACGCCCCGACCACCGCCGACGCCGCGCGTCTGGAGCGGGATCTGGAGAAGCTCGACGGCCTGGAGCCACTGCGCGGCGACGAGACGAAGGGGGCACGGCGGTGAGCGGGACGGAACTGCTCACCGAGGAAGAGATCCTGCGTATCCGGGAGGGCGTAGCGGCCGCCGTCCTGGACGCCCCGGACGGACTGGTCGAGTCGCTGGAGCACGATCCCGAAGGCTATCTCCGCCTGGTGGCGGCCAGTCGCGTCGGCGCCGAGGAGACGAGCAGGCTGCTGCGCGAGGCGGTCCAGGGCGCGCGAGTCGCGGGGCAGAGCTGGGACACCGTGGGCGGTGTCCTCGGCGTGAGCCGGCAGGCAGCCCAGCAGAGGTTCGCCGAGCGGGGGCGGCCTGGTCCGGACGCGTCCGGACCGGCGGAGCGACGGGTACTGACCCCGCTGACCGCGTTCAACGAGATGCAGGCGCTCGCCGAAGCCGGCGCGGACGGCTGGCACATGGTCGACTAC
Organism: Streptomyces marokkonensis; assembly: GCF_039539045.1. Lineage (NCBI taxonomy): Bacteria > Bacillati > Actinomycetota > Actinomycetes > Kitasatosporales > Streptomycetaceae > Streptomyces > Streptomyces marokkonensis. The sequence continues at coordinate 44,506 of NZ_BAABCQ010000028.1, read as the reverse complement.
GGCCCGTTCTTCCATGTCGTCGAGAAGTCCGGCCGCCCCTGGGAGCACCGCAGGGTCTCCTTCGCGATCGGTGCCCGGCACCGCCGGATGGAGGAGCGGGGGTGGACGCAGGTCGGCTCCGGGGCGTTCCCGTGGCGGTACTACAAGCGCCCTGTTGGGCGCGCGCAGGGCGCACATGGTGAATGAGTGAGCCCTGTACGCGCCCCCGCGGCGGTACGGACAATGCCCAGTGGCCGTGATCACGCGGCGGGAGGGGCGGGGTCGTCCACCGCCGCCTTCCGGGGAAAGCAGGTCGAGCGCCATGCTGTTGCGTCTGCCCACATCCGTGTCCGAAGCGCAGGAGTGCATGGCCGAGGGAGCGGTGCCCATCGGCGGTGCCACCCTCGTGTGGGCCACCTGGCAACGGGACGGCTTCCCGGAACTGGCCATGTCGCTCCGTGACCTGCCCGAGGCGACCGCGATGGAACCCGAGGCGCTGGGGGCGGCGGTGGTGCTGCACCGCATGGACGACCGCGTGCCCGAGGTACTGCGAAGGGCGGCCGGCTCAGTGGGCACCGGAGCCGTACGCCGGGCGGCCACGGTCGGCGGCAACCTCGTCGGCAGCAGCCTGCGCTGCCTGCTGCCCGCGGCCCTCGTCCTGGAAGCCCGCGCCACGGTGCTGGGGCCGGACCGGGCCTACGAGACCGACCTGACCGAGGTCATGGCGAAGCGTCACCTGCTGCTGGGCCTCCGCTGGCGCACCCCGACAGCCAGCGGCTACCGCAAGCAGCCCGCCGAAGCCGGCGGACCGCCGCCCCTGGTGGTCGCCACCGCCGTGCACGCCGACGGCGAGGGGCACCACCGTCTGCGGATAGCCGTCCGCGACGGCTACGAGGTCGTCAGCGAGGCCGCACCGTGCGACGCGGGTGCCGAGGAGGTGCTCGCCGCTCTGGAGCGTACGGACGTCGGCGCCCTGCCTCCCGGAGCCCGGGACGTGGTGCGTGAGCAGGTCGCCGGCATCCTGGGCCCCCTCGCCGATCGCTGACGAAGCGGCCGACGCAGGGGACCCGCGGTCCGCGTCAGCCGTTGGCCAGCGCCTTGACGCGATCGAGCGCCCCGTTGAACTTGTCGTGGTCCCCGACGGTCGGCCCCGAGGAGGTGTACTGCCACATCGTGTGGACGTCCCAGCCTGCCGGGAGGGGACCGACGGTCGAGGCGTACCGGGCGATCCACAAAGGGTTGGTGGCGCCGAAGCCGCTGTAGTCCCCGGTGCACTGCTTCCACCAGTTGGTGGAGGTGTAGATGACGGCCTGGCGGCCGGTGCGCTTCTTGTACCGGTCGAGGAAGTCCCGGATCCAGCCGACCATCTGACTCGGTGTCCTGTTGTAGCAGGTGTCCCCGTACGGGTTGTACTCGATGTCCAGTACGCCGGGCAGCGTCCTGCCGTCCTTGGACCAGCCGCCGCCGTGGTCGACGAAGTAGTCGGCCTGGGTGGCACCGCCGGCGCCGTCCGGGATGGCGAAGTGGTAGGCGCCACGGATCATGCCGATGTCGTACGAACCGCCGTACTGCTGGGAGTAGTAGGGATTGCGGTAGGACGTTCCCTCGGTAGCCTTCGCGTAGGCCCACTTCACCCCGCTGTTCCAGAGGGTCGGCCAGGCGACGTTGCCCTGATGGCTGGAGACGTCCACGCCCTCCGTCTGGGCGGCGCGGGTCTCGGCGGGCCGTCCCCCCACCCCCTCGTTGGCGAGTACACCGCTGCCCATGTAGGCGGTGCCGCGGACGGGAGTCCGCACGTCGTCGGCCGACGCGGGGGCCGCGGCCACGGTGAGGAGGAGCGACTGGGAGGCGAGGAGGACGCCTGACGTCAGCAGGCGGCGTGAGTGGCTGGACGCCACGGCTATGGGTCTGCGCATGGTACCCATCCGATCCGCTCTCACGCCCGACCGCACCCCACGGTCGTCCAGACGGTGATCGCGCGAGCACATCAGAGGGGGGAGGAGGGCGGCCTGCCGAACGATCAGGCCGCCCTCCCCATGCCCGTCAAAGTCCTCGCTCACCGCGGCGTGCTTCCAGGGCCCCGCGCACCAGGACGGCCAGGGCGCCCACCGCCACGACGAGGGCGAGCACGCCCAGAAGGGCACGGTCGGAGACGGCGTCCCCGAGACGGGACAGGCGTTGCTCCCAGGTGAACTCCGCGTCCACCCCCATCAGCGACGGCAGCGCCGAGGTCCCGTCGAAGAGCAGGAACAGCGCACCCAGGGCGATGAACATCGCCCCGCCGACCAGTGACGTGGAGTGCAGCCGCAACCGGCCCAGTCGCACCGGCCGGCCACGCAGCCAGCGCCGCCGGCCCAGGTCGAACCGGTCCCACAGGGCCGCCAGCACGAACATCGGCACGGCCATGCCCAGGGCGTACACCGCGAGCAGCGCGCCGCCCCGCCAGGGATCACCGCCGATCGCGGCCACCGTGAGGACGCTGCCGAGGATGGGGCCCGCGCAGAAGCCGGCCAGCCCGTACACCGCGCCCAGGGCCGCGACGGAGAGCGCCGAACCCGACCGGCGCGCGCCCGCGGACCGCTGGAGCCGGCGCGAACCGAACCCCATGCCCAGCAGTTGCGCCACCCCGAGGGCGATGACGAGCCAGCCGCCCACCGTCACCAGCAGGTCGCGGTGTCCGTAGAAGAGGCGCCCGGCCAGCGAGCCCGCCACACCCAGCGGCACCATGGTCAGGCACAGTCCGGCGTAGAACAGCGCGGTGCGCCCCAGCAGCCGGGTGCGGCTGGTGAACGAGTAGGCGAAGAACGCGGGCAGCAGAAGTGCCGAGCACGGGCTGAGCAGCGCCAGCAGCCCACCGAGGAAGGCGACCACGAAGCCCGGGTCACTCATCGGTGCCGCCCTGCGCGCGTGCACCTTCGGCCGCCGCTTCGACGGCTTCGGCGAACACGTCCGTGGGCTGGGCGCCCAGAATCGGCCGGCCGTTGACGAGGAAGGCCGGGGTGCTGCTGACGCCGAGTGCGTAGCCCTCCTCGACGTCCCGGGTCACAGCCGTGTCGGCCGCCGGGGAGGCCAGGTCGGCACGGAAGCGGTCGAGGTCCTCGACCCCCGCCCCCTCGGCCATGGCGAGCAGCTCCTTCTCGGCGAATTCGCCCTTGTTGCGCTCGCGCGGATGCGCGTAGGCGGTGTCGTGGAACTGCCAGAACCGGCCCTGCCGGCCCGCGGCCCAGGCGGCCCGGGCCGCCTGCTCCGACTCCGCGCCGAAGACCGGGAAGTTGCGCCACTCGATCCGCAGTACGCCCTTCTCGACGTAGTCGCGCAGTAGTTCGGGCTTGGTCTCGCGGGCGAACCGGCCGCAGAAGGGGCACTGGAAGTCCGAGTACTCGATCAGCACGACGGGCGCGTCCGGCTTGCCCAGGGCGTAGGGATCACCGGACTCCCGCCGGGCGAGGGCGAGCAGTGCGGGGTCGGCTGGAGGAGCCGCGGACGGCGAGTCGGAGGCCGACGCGGTGGCGGGACGGTCGGCGGAGTCGTCGCCCGGGACGAGGGCGACGACGGCGACGACGACGGAGGCCACGAGGACGGCGGCGGCGAGCACCGGCCGCAGTCGGCGGCGCGGCACCGGGCCACCGCCGGAGGCGGAGGCCGGGCGGGACTTCTTGGGCATGCGTGATTCAGCGTTCATGGGTCGACTCCACGGAAGGAGGAAGAGTGAGAAGTGAGGGGGAGGGCCGCGGCCGGGCTCAGGCGCGGACCGGCAGCGGGCAGGCCTCGGCCGTCGACAGCCTGCGCAGCGCCGCTTCCGCCAGCAGCGCCATGGAGGCCACGGCGACGACCGGCTGGAGCGGAGCCCAGTAGGCCAGCGCGCCGGAACTGCCGAGCAGCAGCAGGACGAGCTTGTTGCAGACGGGGCAGCCCACGGCGAGGAAGGACAGCAGGCCGCCGAGTGGACCCAGCCTGCTGCCGGGGCCGTCGGCCCGGGGTGGGTCCGACGCCCCCGGGCGGCGGACGAAGGTGGCCAGGACGACGCCCGCGAGCGCGGCGGTGGCGGCGAGTACCGGGTAGTTCCACCACTGGACGGGGACGGTCCGGCCGAAGAAGGGGGAAGGCACGACCGCGGTGGGGACACCCACGAGGACGGCGGTCAGGGCGGCACCGGCTGTGGCGGCGGCCCACTGGGCGGACCGCCAGGACGCGAGCGCCGCTCCCGCCCGGCGCAGCGACCGGGAGGAGGAAGGCATGGGGAAAAGCTCCGTTCGAGAGGATGAGACGGACGCGGCACGAAAGGCGGCCGGTCTAGACCCTCAGAACGGTGGTCGAGATGCCACTGGCACAGCTCGTCGGCGGGGCGGGTCCCGCGGGCGCGTGGGCGGGCGTCGACGACAGCGGCGTTCCGCGCTGTGCGGTCGTGTCCGCCGCCCCCGCGTTCGACGGTTCGCCGACGCGGAGATCCCCGCGCGTCGAAGTCGGCTCGGACAGGCCCTTCTTCTCACACGGGCGAGGGGCGGTCGGCCCCGCCTCGTCCTCGGCGACCAGGCCGGCGGAGAGCACGGCGACCGGAGACGACGGGACGGGCGCGGCGCTCGCGTCCCCGGAGCCCGCGGCCGTCGAGCCGCGGCCCGCCGCCGTCACGCACAGCACGGCGACCGTCACGGTGACCATCGCCAGCACACAACGCAGCAGCGACACCGCTCGGGTGTGCCTGCCGCGCTGGGACATCGGGGACGGCTCCTACCGCTCGGGCTGCTCAGGGACGTATGCGGAAGCCACCCTACATACCCGGCTTCGAGCCGCCCGACGTGGCTGAGGGGATCGGCACCGCCTGTCCCGTCACCCGTGTGCGCGGATCCCCCGGGCTCACGTCGATGAGCAGGTCGCTGGGGCGTCCCATGTCCTCACCCTGGCGGATCGTGATCGTGCCGCGTCGGGTCACCAGGCCCAGCTCGCGGAGGTATCCGCCGAACGCGGCGGCCGCCGCCCCCGTCGCCGGGTCCTCCACGACCCCACCGACGGGAAACGGGTTGCGGGCGTGGAAGCGCTCCGCCGACTCGCGCCACACCAGGTCCACCGTCGTCCAGCCGTGACGCCGCATGACCTCGGCGAGCCCGTCGAAGTCGTAGTCGAGGTCGGCCAGCCGGGCCCGTGAGGCCGCCGCGAGCACCAGGTGGTCGGCGCCCCCGAACGCCACGTGCGGAGGCAGGGCGGGGTCCAGGTCGTCCGGAGCCCAGCCGAGCGCCCGGAGCGCCGCGTCCGACTCCGAGGCGAGAGCCGGGCGGGAACGCGTCGGCACACTGGTGAGGGTGGCCCGCACCGCGCCGGCATCGTCGGCCGCGGTGGACACGGGAACCTCGCCGGCGGGTGTGTCGAGGACGATCTCGCCGGGTCCCGTCCGCTCGGCGAGGGCGACTGCCAGCGCGACGGTCGCGTGCCCGCAGAACGCCACCTCGGCGAGGGGGCTGAAGTAGCGGACCCGGAACCGGCGCGTCGCCGCGTCGCCGCCGGTGACGAAGACGGTCTCGGAGTACCCCACGTCGGCGGCGACCGCCCGCATCGCCGTGCCGTCGAGCCCGGAGGCGTCGAGGACCACCCCGGCCGGATTGCCGCCCGCCAAGTCGTCGGTGAAGGCGGCGTAGCGCAGGATCTCGGTCTTGTCCGTCGACTCGGATCGGTCTGCCACGTCGCTCGTTCCCGTCACATCGGTGCTCATGACCACCACGCTGTCACCCGGTGCCGATCGTGTCCAACGATCGCTCCCGATACTTGCCATCGGGAAACCGCATAGGCTGGGCCAGGTGGACACCAGACTGCTGACAACCTTCGTCACGCTCGCCCGCACGGGCGGCTTCACCGCCGCCGCCGCCGAACTGCACCTGGCCCAGTCCACGGTCACCGTGCACATCCGCACCCTGGAACGGAACCTCGGTGTCCGGCTCTTCGACCGTCTGCCCACCGGCGCGCTGCTCACCGACGCCGGCCACCGGCTCCTGGAGCGGGCCGAGGAGGTACTCGACAGCCTGGCGCGGTTGCGCGCCGCTTGTGACGACGCCGGCGTCGTGTCGGGGCGGGTGGTGGTCGGCAGCCCGGAGTCCCTGTGCGCGAGCCGACTGCCGGGCGTCGTCGCCGCCCTGCGGGCTACTCACCCGGAGGTGGACGTCCACCTGTACGCGGCCGGGACCCCTCAGTGCCTGGAAGGACTGCGGTCGGGGCGGCTCGACCTGGCCCTGCTGCTGGAGGAGGAGACGGAGTTCCACGACGTGACGGGTGAACCCATGGCCTTCGAGCCGCTCGCCCTCGTCTCCGCTCCCGGACACCCCCTCGCCGCACGGGCGCACGCGGTGAGCTGGCCGGAACTGGCGGCGGAGAGCTTCTTCCTGCTGGAGGAGGGCTGCTCCTACAGCGACGCGCTGGCGTGGCGGTTGCTCGACGTGCCGGGTGGGCGGCCGAGGCTGACCCGGTTCGGGAGCGTGGACGCGGCGCGCAACTGTGTGGCGGCCGGTCTGGGGCTGACCCTGCTGCCGCTGACCACCGTGGAGGAGGAGCTGCGACGGGGGCGGCTGGTACGGGTCGACGGACCGGGTTTTCCCGATGTACCGGTACGACTGGCCAGGCACCGCCGGCGGTGGCAGTCACCGGCCGCTCAGGAGGTCGCGCGGGCACTGGTGCGGCATCTCGGCGACTGAGCGGTCCCGGGTCGGAGCACTCATCTCGACCAGAACGCCCGCATCACATCGGTGGTGGTGGCACCGGACGGTTCGACGTCAGGCCCGGGACCGACCGCCGGTGCCGCTCTCAGCCGTCCACGGAGGCGCGCAGCCGTGCGCTGGCCATCCGCATGTGTTCGGCCATCGCACGGTCCGCGGCCTCCGGATCGCGCGCGCGGATCGCCTGGAGCACCGCGTCGTGTTCGCACAGCGTGCCGCTGACGGTGCCCTCGATGTCGCTGACGCGTTCCATCCAGACCTGGAGCAGTGCCCGGATGCTGTGCAGGATGTCGCTGAGGACGGTGTTGCCCGCGATGCGGGCCGTCTCCAGGTGGAAGGCGATGTCGGCGTCGATGAACGCCGTGACGTCGCCGCCCGCGTCACGCATGTGCCGGAGATGCTCCTCCAGCACGGCCACGTCCTCGTCGGACGCGCGCTGGGCCGCCAGCCGGGCCGAGACCCCCTCCATGTACGTACGTACCTCGACCAGATCCTTGGTGCGCCGCTGGCCCAGCATCAGCCCCCAGTTGATCGCCCGGGGCAGGAACTCCGAGGTGCCCTCGCGCACGTAGGACCCGGAGCCGGGGCGGATCTCGATGATCCCGAGGACGTCCAGGGCGGACAGCGCGCCGCGCACGCTGGAGCGCGCGACACCGAGGGCCTCGGCCAGCTGCCGCTCGGCGGGCAGTCGCGTGCCGGGCTGTATGTCGCCGGCCGAGAGATGGTCGAGGAGCCGCTTGGCGACCTCACTCACGGACGACTCGCGCACCACGGGGCGTAGCAACTGCGCGAGGTCGGGCGCGGCGGCGGAGCTCTGCTGATCAGGCTGACTGGTCACGGTCACCAGTCAACCAGATGCCCTGCTCACCCGACTGACCAGGCAGTTCACCCATCCCTTGGGTGCGGTTTGTCAAGAGTTGGGGCGTGGGGAAATCTATGACCGTCGCCACACTGGTAAATTGGTGACCAATTTGGGGTCGAGGCATAGCGTGAAGGCGAACCGGCCGGCCGCCCTCGTGGCGGACCGTCCGGCACGACCACCCCGGACAGAGCTGTCCGGGCGAGCCGAGGAGTCGCCATGGGTGCCCAAGCGCCATCCGCGGCAGTCGAGAGAACTGCCATCAAGAAGGTCTCAGTCCGCCTCGTGCCGTTCGTGGCGCTGATGTTCTTCGTGAACTACCTGGACCGTACGGCCGTCTCGTTCGCCGAACCGAACGGCATGGGGCAGGACCTCGCCCTGACCGCCGCCCAGTTCGGCTTCGCGTCCGGGATCTTCTTCCTCGGCTACATCGTGCTCGAGGTCCCCAGCAACATGGCCCTGCACCGCTTCGGGGCCCGCCGCTGGCTGGCCCGGATCATGGTGACCTGGGGCGTCGTCTCCCTGCTGTTCACCTGGGTCAGCAGCAGCGGCGGGCTCTACACCCTGCGGTTCCTGCTCGGTGTCGCGGAGGCCGGGTTCTTCCCCGGCGCGATCCTCTTCCTCAGCCAGTGGGTGCCCTCTCGCCACCGCACCAAGATCCTCGGTCTGTTCTACCTCGCCCAGCCGCTGACCACCGTGTTCGGCGCCCCGCTGGCCGGCTGGCTGATCGGCCGGCACGGCCTGTTCGGCCTCGAGGGCTGGCGGGTGATGTTCCTGTTCGTGTCACTGCCCGCGATCATCCTCGGCGTCGTCGCCTGGTTCTACCTGATCGACAAGCCCGCCGACGCCAAGTGGCTCACCCCCGCCGAGCGCGAGTGGCTGACCACCGAACTCGCCGCCGAGAACGCCCAGAAGACCGGGCACGAGAGCCAGCACGCCAAGGGTGCCCTGAAGAAGGCCTTCGGCAGCGGCCGGGTCTGGACCCTCGCCGCGGTCTACTTCGGCTTCGTCTACGGCCTGTACGCCCTCGCCTTCTTCCTGCCGACGATCATCAACGGCTTCCAGGAGCAGTACGACACCACGTTCAGCGTGATGGACAAGGCCTGGATCACGGCCATCCCGTACCTGCCCGCCGCCGTCGTCCTCTTCTTCTGGAGCCGGCACGCAACCCGCCACGGCACTCGGACCTGGCACGTGGCCGGCCCGGCCGTCGTCGGCGGCGTGTCCATCCCCCTGGCCCTCTACATGGGCTCCCCGGCCGCCACGGTCGCCGTGATCACCGTGACCGCCTGCGCCATCTTCGCCGCCCTGCCCGTCTTCTGGTCCGTGCCCTCCCGCTTCCTGACCGGAGCGGCCGCCGCGGCGGGCATCGCCCTGATCAACACCGCGGGGAACGTCGCGGGCTTCGCCTCCAGCTACATCACCGGCTGGCTCAAGGACTGGACGGGCGCCTACTACGTACCGCTGTACCTCGTCGGTTTCTTCATGCTGCTCTCCGCCGCCCTGATGGTCTGGCTCGCCGCCCGCGACCGTACCGGCGAACCGGCTCCCGACCCCGAGCACCAGGCCATGGAGGCCCTCCGATGACCCGTCTGTTCAACGACCCCGCCGCCTTCGCCGACGAGGCGCTGGAAGGATTCGCCGCGGCCCACCGGCGCTGGGTCCGGCCCGTCACCGGCGGCGTCGTCCGGGCCACCGCCACCCCTGCCGGTCAGGTGGCCGTGGTGATCGGCGGCGGCTCGGGCCACTACCCCGCCTTCTCCGGCCTGGTCGGCCGGGGCCTGGCCCACGGTGCCGCGGTCGGCAACGTCTTCGCCTCGCCCTCCGCCCAGCAGATCCGCTCCGTGGCCAGGGCCGCGTACGGCGGCGCCGGAGTGCTGCTGATGTACGGGAACTACGCGGGTGACGTCCTGCACTTCGGCCAGGCCGCCGAGCGGCTCGCCGCCGACGGCATCGACGCCCGGACGTTCGCGGTCGCCGACGACATCTCCAGCGCGGCTGTGGACGAGTCCGCCAAGCGACGCGGCATCGCCGGTGACCTGCCCGTCTTCAAGGCGGCGGCCGCCGCGGCCGAGCAGGGCCTGCCCCTGGACGAGGTGATGCGCGTCGCCGAACGGACAGGCGCCCGCACCCGCTCCTTCGGCATCGCCTTCTCCGGCTGCACCCTGCCGGGCGCCGACCGCCCCCTGTTCACCGTCCCCGAGGCCCGCATGGCCGTGGGCCTCGGCATCCACGGGGAGCCCGGCATCGGCGAGGAGGAGCTGCCCACCGCCGACGAGGCGGCACGGCTCCTGGTCGGCACCCTGCTGAAGGAACTCCCCGAGGACGTCGAGGTGCCGGCCGGACAGCGCGCCGCGGTCATCCTCAACGGCCTGGGCTCGGTCAAGTACGAGGAGCTGTTCGTCGTCTACCGCGAGGTCGCGGCCCTCCTCGGCGAGGCCGGCGTGGAGATCGTCGACCCCGAGGTCGGCGAACTCGTCACCAGCTTCGACATGGCCGGTGTCTCCCTCACCCTGACCTGGCTGGACGCCCGCCTGGAAGAACTGTGGCGGGCTCCGGCCGACACGCCGGCCTTCCGCAAGGGCGCTCTCGACGCACCTGAACAGGAGGGCCGGGTCCCTCTGGCGGAGGACATCCCGGACACCGCCGTACCTCCCGCCTCCGCGACCTCCCGGCATGCCGCCGACGCCACCCTGGCCGCGCTGGACGCGGTGGCCGTCACCGTCGGCACGCACGCCGACGAGCTCGGCCGCATCGACGCCGTCGCCGGGGACGGCGACCACGGCATCGGCATGCGGCGCGGCTCCACCGCCGCCCTGCGGGCCGCCACCGACGCCCACGGGCTCGGCGCGGGCGCCGGCACCGTACTGACCCGGGCCGGCGACGCCTGGGCGGACAAAGCGGGCGGCACTTCCGGCGCCCTGTGGGGCACCATCCTGCGCTCCCTGGGCACCGCCCTCGGTGACCAGGACGCCCCGGACGCCGCCCGGGCCGCCGCCGGGGTCACGGAGGCCTCTGCCGCCGTACGCCGGCTGGGCGGGGCGGAGGTGGGCGACAAGACCATGGTCGACGTTCTCGTTCCCTTCGCCGACACGCTCGCCGACGCCGTGGCCGAGGGCCTGGGCCTCACGGAGGCCTGGGACCGCGCCGCCACCGCCGCCACGGAGGCGGCCGCCGCGACCGCCGGCCTGCTGCCCCGCAAGGGCCGGGCCCGCCCGCACGCCGAGAAGTCCCTCGGCACTGCCGACGCGGGCGCGCACTCCCTGGCCCTGATCACCCGCGCCGTCCACGGCGCCCTGCTCGACCACGCCCGCGAAGACCACGCCCGCGAAGACCTCTTCCACGACCACCACTGAGGAAAGCCGCCATGACCGACAAGCTCCGCATAGTCGTCGGGTCCGACGACGCCGGTTACCAGTACAAGGAAGCACTCAAGCAGGACCTGCGCGGCAGCGCCCTGGTCGCCGAGGTCACCGACGTGGGCGTCGACGCCGACGGTCACACCGCCTATCCCAAGGTCGCCATCGCCGCCGCCGAGATGGTCGCCCGGGGCGAGGCCGACCGCGCCCTGCTGGTGTGCGGCACCGGACTCGGTGTCGCCATCGCCGCCAACAAGGTCAGGGGCGTACGAGCCGTCACCGCCCACGACTCCTTCTCCGTCGAGCGGGCGGTCCTCTCCAACAACGCGCAGGTCCTCACCTTCGGCCAGCGCGTCGTCGGCCTCGAACTCGCCCGCCGCCTGGCCGCCGAGTGGCTCACCTACCGCTTCGACGAGAGCTCGGCGTCGGCGGCCAAGGTCCAGCTGATGTGCGACTACGAGACCGTCGCGGGCGACGGGGCAGCCGCCTGATGTCCGCCCCCGCATCGTCGCCCGTCCTGCTGGGGGTGAGCCTGAAGATGTACTTCGGCCACCACCAGACCCTGAACTGGTCCCGCAGGATCGCGGCCCTGGCCGAACGGCACCCCGCGGTCGCCTCCGGCGCCGCCCGCCTCTTCGTCCTCCCCGCCTTCCCGACCCTGGTCCCCGCCACCGGCATCCTCGCCCCGTACGGTGTCGCCATCGGCGCCCAGGACATCGCCGCCGAGGACAGTGGTCCGTACACCGGGGAGGTGGGAGGCCCCCTCCTGAAGGAGATCGGCTGCCGCTACGCCGAGGTCGGCCACGCCGAGCGCCGCCGCCTGTACGGCGAGGGCGACACGGTCGTCGCCGCCAAGACCGCCGCCGCCCTGCGCAACGGCCTCACCCCCGTCCTGTGCGTAGGCGAACGCGACCGGGCCGACCCGGCCGAGGCCGCGGCCCGCACGGTCGCCGAGGCGGAACGCCTGCTGCACGGCCTGGACGGCGCGGTCGTCCTCGCCTACGAACCCCAGTGGGCCATCGGCGCCCCCGAACCGGCCTCCACCGACCACATAGCGACCGTGTGCACCGCCCTGCGCGGCTGGCTCGACACCCGCCCGCGGCACACCGGCTCCACCGTCATCTACGGCGGCAGCGCGGGACCCGGCCTGCTGACCCGCCTGGCCGGCACCGCCGAGGGACTCTTCCTCGGCCGCTTCGCCCACGACCCGGCGAACGTCGAGGCCGTCCTCGACGAAATCCGCTCCCCGGCCCCGGCGGCGGTGGCGTGATGGCGTACGGCATCAGCACCTACGCGTACTTCTGGCGCATCTCCGACCGAGCTCCCCGGCCGATGAGCCTGACCGCGATGCTCCGCGACACGGCGGAGCTCGGCGGCGAGGTCTTCCAGATCTGCGACTACGCGCCCATCGAGTCCTACGACGCCGCACGGCTCGCCGACGTCCGCGCCACCGCCGACGAACTGGGCCTGGCCCTGGAACTCGGCACCCGGGGCATCCGCCCCGAACACCTGTCGAAGTACCTCGACATGGCGGGTGAACTGGGCGTCACCCTGGTCCGCTCCATGCTCAACACGGCCGACCACCGACCCGGCACCACCGAGGCGGCCGCCCTGCTGGCGGAAGCGGTGCCCCGCTACGCCGACGCGGGCGTCACCCTCGGTCTGGAGACCTACGAGCAGGTTGCCACCGACGACCTCGTGGCCGTCGTACGCGCTGTCGACAGCCCGTACCTCGGCATCGTCCTCGACCCCGGCAACAGCGTCGCCCGCCTGGAGCGGCCCGTGGACGTCGTGGCCGCCAGCGCGCCGTACGTGGTCAACATCCACGTCAAGGACTTCGCCTTCACCCGCCGCGACGGCTGGGTCGGCTTCACCTACGCCGGCTGCCCGCTCGGCGAGGGCCTCCTCGACCACGACGGCATGATCGCCGCGGTCCGTACGGCCCGGCCGGGGGACCGCGGCATCAACCAGATCGTGGAGCACTGGCTCCCGTGGCAGGACGAGGGCTACGAAGCCACCGCCCGGCTCGAACACCAGTGGACGCAGCACAGCATCGTCACCCTCCTGAGGAGCAAGTAATGGCCACCGAGATCCAGAACCAGGCCGACGTGAAGACCGTCGCCGTCATCGGGGCCGCCGGCAAGATGGGCCAGCGCGTCTCCGACAACCTGGTGAAGAGCGACTTCCGGGTCCTCTTCAGCGAGGCGTCACCCAAGGGCCAGGAGCTCATCCGAGGCCTGGGCCGCGAACTGACCGAGTCCGCGGCCGCCGCCGCCGAGGCCGACGTCGTCATCCTCGCCGTGCCCGACGTGGTCCTCGGCAAGGTCTCCGAGGAGCTCGTGCCGCTGATGAGGCCGGGCACGGTCGTCCTCACCCTCGACCCGGCCGCCGCCTACGCCGGCCTGCTCCTCACCCGCGAGGACGTCCACTACGCCTGCGCCCACCCCTGCCACCCCTCGGTCTTCCTGGAGCGCACCACCAAGGAGGAGTGGCAGGACACCTTCGGCGGCATCGCCGCGCCGCAGGAGGTCGTCGCCGCCTACGAGGGCGGGGACGCCGCCAAGCAGGAACTCGCCGACGCGGTCATCCGCGTGATGTACGCCCCGGTCGTCGACGTGCACTGGGTCACCGTCAAGCAGCTCGCCGTGCTGGAGCCCACCCTCGTCGAGACCATCGCCTGCATGGTCGGCGCCCTGCTGACCGAGGCCCTGCACGAGACGGTCCACACCGTCGGCGTCCCGGAGAAGGCCGCCCGCGCGATGCTGCTGGGACACACCCAGGTCGCCCTGGCCAACACCCTCAAGGGCTCCAACCCGTTCTCGGACGCCTGCCTGATCGCCATGGACTACGGCCGCGAGTCCATCGTGCGCGACGACTGGAAGAAGGTCTTCGACGACGCGGAGCTGGACAAGGTCATCACGCGCATGCTGAAGATCAAGGAGATCAAGCGCTGACCTGCCGCCGGCCGTGACGCCGGAGGCCCTCTCGCGGGCCTCCGGCGTCGTCGCGCTCACGCCAGGGTGTCGAACACCGCCGTGACGCACAGCAGTTCGGACACGTCCGAGCCCACGGCGATCTCGCGGGGAGCCGAGCCCCGCCGGAACAGCCGGGCGTCCCGTTCGCCCCCGATCGCGGCGCGGTCGCCCTCGACCCGCAGCCAGGAGCCCTCCCTCAGACCGAGCACGGGTACGTCGTTCTCCTGGAGGAACTCCGTCAGCCGCTCCTCGCGGGTCTCGCCCTTGTGCGTCGACGCCGGGTCGGGGTCGAGGTAGTGCGGGTTGATCTGGAACGGGACCAGCCCGAGCGCCTCGAAGGACGGCGGCTCGACGATCGGCATGTCGTTGGTGGTGCGCAGCGAGGGCGCCGCCATGTTGGTGCCGGCGCTGGCCCCCATGTAGGGCAGCCCGTCGGCGACCGCCTTGGTCAGCGCGTCCCGCAGCCCGGTGCGGTACAGCGCGCTCAGCAGCCGGAAGGAGTTGCCGCCGCCGACGAACACGGCGTCCGCCCCGCCGAGCCGCGCGAGCGGGTCGCCGCCCTCGTGGACGCCCCGCACGTCGATCCCGGCCCCGGCGAGCGCGCCGCGCACCTTGGCGGTGTAGGCGTCGTGGTCGGCGAGGGCGTACGGGACGAAGGCCAGCCGCGCCCCGGGGGGCAGGAAGCCGGTCACGGTGTCGAGGGCGTGTTCCAGGTAGCCGCGGCCGTACTGGGTGGAGTTGGACAGGAGCAGCAGATTCACGGGGTCGGTCCTCATCGACGGGGGTGGAACGGTACGTCAGGTCGTACGGGGTGAACGCGGGCGCCGGTGGTGCTGCGGCGGATGCGTCAGGCGCTGTTCCAGCGACCGGACGGCGCGTCGCAGCACCTCCAGCCGGTCCTCGGGACCCTGGGGGAAGCGCTCCTTGGCGGCACCGAGACTGAGGCTGCCGTAGGGCTCCGAGCCGAGGAACACCGGCATCGCGACCGTGCCGATACCGGCGTCGTACTCGCCGACCGTCCAGGCGTGGCCCTGCGCGCGCACCTGGCGGAACTCGCGCTCCAGCTGGTCGGGGTCGGTCACCGTGCGTTCGGTGAAGCGCGCCATGGGGCGCCCGCGAAACAGCCGGTGGCGCTGGTCGTCCGGCAGGAAGGCGTAGAACGACTTGCTGGTGGCGCCCGCGTGCGCCGGATACAGCTCACCGACCAGGGGGTAGTAGCGCAGCGGGCCCTCCTCGCCCTCGACGGCCGCGACACAGCGCATGTGGAAGCTGTCGGGCAGGCAGAAGAGCACCGTGTCCCCGGTCGCGGCCCGCAGGTCCTGCAGGACCGGTTCCGCGAGCAGCTCCAGGGAGCCCGAGCGCTCCCAGAGACGGCCCAGGCGCAGGGCGGCCGGGCCGATCCGGTAGCGGCGGGTCGCCGGGTCGGAGACCAGGAAGCCACGGCCCGCGAGCGTGGACAGCAGACGCTGGGCGACCGAGGTGTCCCAGCCGAACTCGGCGGCGATCTCCGTCACCCCCCAGTCGGGCCGGGTGCGCTCGAACGCCAGCAGCACCAGTAGGGCGCGGTCGACGGTCTGCAGTGCCCCGGCCGGGGTCTTCCGGTCCCCGGGCCGAACGGGCTGAACGGGCCGATCGGCCACGGTGGCTCCCCTCGCTCGTCATGCGTCCGCCGTCTCCCGGGGCATCTCACCATTCAGACTTGAATTGCAGATAACGGGAAACAGTTGCGGAGAACGTTAGTCGATCCCGAACCTGCTTGTCAGCACCGTCCCAGGTGCGGATCAGGAGAACTGCCCATGTTGAAGTACGTCCTGGACCTCGTGGATCTGCTGGACGATCCCGACGCCGACGGCAAGCGCGTCGCCGCCCACCTCGACACCGTGGCGGGGCCCGAGGGCTCCGGTGCCGAGGTCACCACCGTCACCGGCGAGCGCGGCTCCACGGACTTCGTGCTGGTGCGGATACCGGGCCGGGACGGCCGCACGCGCGGCGGCCCGGCGCGCACGCTCGGTGTCGTGGGGCGCCTCGGCGGAATCGGGGCGCGCCCGGAGATGACCGGCCTCGTCTCCGACGCCGACGGGGCTCTCGCGGCCCTGGCCACGGCCGCCAAGCTCCTCGACATGCGCCGCCGCGGCGACGTGCTCGAAGGCGACGTGATCATCGCCACGCACATCTGCCCCGACGCCCCGACCGCGCCGCACGACCCGGTGCCGTTCATGGACTCGCCGGTCGACATCGCGACCATGAACCGGCACGAGGTCACCGGCGAGATGGAGGCCGTGCTCTCCGTCGACACCACCAAGGGCAACCGGATCATCAACCACAAGGGCCTCGCCCTGTCGCCCACCGTCAAGGAGGGCTGGGTGCTCAAGGTGAGCGAGCAGCTGGGAGAGCTGCTGGCCGTGGTGACCGGTGAGCCGTTGGTCACGTACCCGGTGACCACCCAGGACATCACCCCGTACGGTAACGGTGTACACCACATCAATTCGATCCTGCAGCCGGCCACGGCGACGGCCGCTCCGGTCGTCGGCCTCGCGATCACCTCCGCGGCGGTCGTGCCCGGCTGCCAGACGGGCGCGAGCCACGAGACAGACATCGCGGCGGCGGCCCGGTTCGCCGTCGAGACCGCGAAGGCCTACGGCGGCGGACGCCTCGAATTCCACGACGACCAGGAGTTCGACGCGCTCGTGTCCCGTTACGGCCCCCTGACCCACCTGCAGAGCTTCGGCCGCGAACCCGGGGAGTCGTGATCATGGCCGCGGACAAGAACACCGCCCAGGAGGCGGGCGCCACCAAGACCGTGGGCAGCGACGACTACGCACTGTCCCGCGTTCCGCGCGACAAGCGGCTCGGCTTCTGGACGATGCTGCTGCAGTGGCTCGCGCAGTCGGGCTCCATCTCGCAGTTCACCCTCGGCGCCACCATCGGCGTGGGGATGACCTTCGGCGACGCGTTCCTCGCGTTCACCCTCGGCGCGGTGATCCTCGAAGTCGTGATCTTCGCGATCGGCCTGGCCGGCATGCGCGAAGGCCTGGCGACCCCGCTGCTCACCCGCTGGGCCGGATTCGGCCGCAACGGCTCGGCCCTGGTGAGCCTGGTCATCTCCGTCAGTCTCGTCGGCTGGTTCGGCGTCCAGAACACGATCTTCGGCGACAGCGTGTCCGCGCTCGTCGGTGGTCCCTCCTGGCTGTGGTGCATCGTCGCCGGCTTCGCCATCACCGTCCTGGTGATCTTCGGCTTCCGGTACATGGCCGTCTTCGCCAAGATCGTCACCCCGCTGTTCTTCGCGATGGTCGCCTGGTCGGTCACCGATGCGCTGAGCGACCACTCGCTGTCCGAGCTGGTCAACTCCCCGCCGCCCGGCGAGACCATCCCGCTCGCCGTCGCCGCGACCGCGATCGCCGGCGGATTCATGACCGGCGCGATCGTCTCCCCCGAGATGACCCGTTACAACCGCAAGGGCAGTCACGTCTTCCTGCAGAGCGCCTCGTCGATGATCCTCTCCGAGTACATCGTCGGCATGACCGGTGTCCTGCTCGGCCACATGGTCGGCAGCGGCCAGGTCTCCCAGATCGTGCTCTCCACCTCCGGCGTCTTCGGCGTGCTCGTCGTCCTGATGTCCACGGCGAAGATCAACGACTGGAACCTGTACGGCTCCTCGCTCGGCGTCGTCAACTTCTTCCAGGTCGTCTTCGGCAAGCGCGTGCACCGCGGCGCGGTCACCATCGTCCTGGGCGTCGCCGGCACCGTCCTGTCCGCCGTCGGCATCATGACCCACTTCACCGACTTCCTGTCCGTGCTGGGCGTCGCCATCCCGCCGGTGGGCGGCATCATCGTCGCCGAGTACTGGGTGGTGCGCCGCATGCGCGCACCCCTGGACGCCACCCGCGAGGCCGGGACCCTGCCCGCCACCTCACCGACCTGGGTACCGATGTCCCTGGTCATCTGGGCCCTCGCCTTCTGCGTCGGCAAGTTCTACGACGGCGGCATCCCCGCCCTGAACTCCCTGCTGACCGCGTTCGTCCTCTACTGCGTCCTCGGCCTCGCCGGCTGGATCAGGACGTACGGCACCACCATCCTCGACGACGACACCCGGGCCGCCGCCCCGTCGACGTCCGCCACCGGCACGGCACCCGTAGGAGCACCATGAGCGCCACCCCTGTCCCCGCCTCCGAGGAGGCGCAGCGCGAAGTCGTCGACCTCTGCGCGGAGCTGATCCGCTTCGACACCTCCAACCCGACCAGCGACGAGCGGGCCTGCGCCGACTGGGTCGTGGCCCGCCTCAACGAGGCCGGCATCGCCTCGGAGCTGGTGGAGAGCGCCCCGGGCCGCGCCAACGTCGTCGCCCGCATCCCGGGCACCGACCCGTCGCGCGGTGCCCTGCTGGTCCACGGCCATCTGGACGTCGTCCCGGCAGACCCGGCCGAGTGGCAGGTGCCGCCGTTCTCCGGAGAGATCCGCGACGGCTACCTGTGGGGCCGCGGCGCCATCGACATGAAGGACACGGTGGCCGTCATGCTGGCCACCGCCCGGCACTTCGCCCGCACCGGCACCCGGCCCGCCCGCGAGATCGTCCTCGCCTTCCTCGCAGACGAGGAGGCCGGCGGCAGGTACGGTGCCCACTGGCTGGTCGAGCACCGGCCCGACCTGTTCGAGGGAGTGACCGAGGCGATCGGCGAGGGCGGCGGCTTCAGCTACGCCCTCGACGACACCCGGAGGCTGTATCCGATCGAGAACGCCCAGCGCGGCATGGCCTGGATGGAGCTGACGGCCACCGGCCGCGCCGGGCACGGCTCGTCGCCGAACGACGAGAACGCCGTCACCGACCTCGCCGAGTCCCTCACCCGCATCGGCCGGCACACCTTCCCGGTCCGGCTGATCGAACCGGTGCGCGCCCTGCTCGCCGAGGCCGCCCGGCTCAAGGGTGTCGACATCGACTTCGACGCGCCCGACCTGGACGCCGAACTGGCCAAGCTGGGACACGTGGCCGACTTCACGCAGGTCGTGCTGCGCAACTCGGCCAACCCGACGATGTTCTCGGCCGGCTACCAGACCAACGTCGTTCCGGGGAAGGCCACGGCCCGCGTCGACGGCCGCTTCCTGCCCGGCCACGAGCAGGAGCTGATCGACACCATCGACGCCCTACTACTGCCCTCGGTGTCCCGGCAGTGGGTCAACCACGACATCGCGATGGAGACCACCTTCGACGGCCCGCTCGTCGACGCCATGTGCGCCGCCGTGCGCGCCGAGGACCCCGACGGCCACCCGGTGCCGTACTGCAACCCGGGTGGCACCGACGCGAAGGCCTTCACCAAGCTGGACATCCGCTGTTTCGGCTTCAAGGGCCTGAAGCTGCCCCACGACCTGGACTACGGCCGTCTCTTCCACGGCGTCGACGAAAGGGTGCCGCTGGAGGGGCTGCGCTTCGGGGTACGGGTGATGGCCCGGCTGTGGCAGGAGTGCTGAGGCCCGCTTCCGGGACGGGCGGCGGTCAGTCGGCGACCTCGACGCCGTAGCCGCGGGCGAGAACGCCGAGGCCGTGGTCGTAGCCCTGGCCGACGGCCCGCAGCCGCCAGCTCTGCCCGCGACGGTAGATCTCCGCGAGGAGCATGGTGCGCTCGGTGGTGGCCGCGTCCAGCGTGGCCTGTGCGAGGGCCGCCGCGCTGCTGCCGGGACCGGAGACGATGTGCAGGGCGCCGACGTCGCCGAACGCGGGGGAGCCGTCGATGGCGGCGGCGACGACGACCGTGCGGGCCGACGGCGGCAGCGTGGCGAGGTCCACGCTGACGGTCTGCTCGGTCGGACCGTCGCTCAGCAGCCGCACCGTCCCGCCCGGGTTCTCCGGGGCGCCGTAGAAGACGAAGTCCTCGTCGAAGGAGACCTGCTCGTCCTCGTCCAGCACGAACGCGACCACGTCGATCTCGCACGCCGTCTGCTGCGCCCAGGACGCGGTGACCGTCCAGCGGTGCTCCGGTCCACGGCCCTGCTGGAGCGGCAGATCGACGACGCCGCCGCGCGGCAGCACATGGGCGGCCGTGCGCCGCTCGTCCGCCCGCGGCCCCGCCGTCACGACCGGCGCGACCAGCCACGCGGCCTCGTGGACGGGCAGCCGCAGCGCGGTGATGCGCGGCAGCCTGCGGTCGCCGTGGCCGCCGTCGAGGACGACCACGTCGGTGACGCCGGCGGACAGGTTGATGGCCGCGGCCCCGCCGAGCTCGACGACGCGCGTACGGGCGGCCACCGCGTCCGGGTGCGTGCCGCCGAGCACGAGCACCCGCCGTCCGGTCAGCGGGCCGCGTGGTTTGCCGGGACGTCTGCCGGGCTTCGGGCCGACGGCCGGCGGAACCGCCTTCGTCCGCACGGTGCTGTCGGGGAGGGCGTGAGCGGGGGCGGTGACGTCCGTGTCGACTGCCTCGGCCGCCTCTGCTGTCTCGGCGCCCTCGCCCGCCTCGGGCCCGCGCGGCGTCGGGACGGCCGGCAGCGCGGGCGAGCCGGAGGAGGGGACGGCGTCGGACTTTGGCTGCGCTCCCTCGTGCGAGACGCCGGGCCGGACATCGCCGAGCAGCCGCAGGAAGGCCGCCTCGTCGATGACCGGAACGCCTTCGGTGAGTGCCCGCCGGGCCTTGGCGGAGCCGGTCGAGAGGTCATTGGTGACCAGGGCGCTGGTGTGCCGACTGACGGAGGACATCATGTTCAGCCCCGCGGCGTCGGCCAGCAGCAGCAGATCCGCCCGTGCGGTCACCGTCTCCCCGGTGACGGCGATCTTCATGCCCTGCACCAGCGGCCCGCCCGCGGTGAGCCGCCCCGGGTTGCGGAAGGCGCACGGCGTCCTGGGCGGCTTCGGCGCGAACTGCGCGTCCTGCCGGGGCGGGCAGGCCACCAGCGGCAACGACAGGTCCAGCTGCGCCGCCTCCCGCAGCGAGGCGCGCAACACGCCGGCCAGCACCCGCGTGTCGTCCAGCGCGTCGTGCGCCTTCACCTGAGGGACGCCGTAGTGCGCGGCGAGCGTGCCGAGCCTGAGGTCGTCGGTCGGCGGGTCCACACGGCGGTTCAGGGCCAGCGTGCACAGCCGCCTCGCGACGGGTAGCCGCAGCCGCGCCCGGGCGAACTCGTGGGCGAGGAAGTCGTAGTCGAACTGGGCGTTGTGGGCGACCAGCACCCGGCCCTCCAGCAGCTCGCCGATCCGTTCGGCCACCTGCTCGAAGGCCGGCGCTCCGCGCAACCGCTCCGCCGTCAGACCGTGCACGTGCACCGGTCCCGGGTCGCAACCGGGATCCAGCAGTGTCGAGAACTCCCCGGTCTGCTCGCCGTCCGGGCCCAGCGTCACCACGGCCACGGACAGCACCCGGTCACGGCGCGGCACCAGGCCGGAGGTCTCCACGTCGACCAGCGCCCACTCGAAGGCGTAGTCGCGCAGGACGGAAGGATCGGCGGCGGCAGACGTGAGAGACATGGAGAAATCATGGAGGTATGTCCTCGGTTCCTTCAACTCGAATGCCGACTGATCCCGTTTTGCGGCGTCTTCGAACAGCCCTGACCGTGCCGCTCGCGGGGCGGACGCCCCCTGACACACTGCTGGCGTGTCACCCGACCCACCTTCAGGAGGACTTCGTCATGACCGAGCAGTTGCTGGACCGTGTCGCCCGGTACGAGCGACGGTTCAACACGCTCTTCGCGGAGTACTTCGACACGCTGGGCGCGACCCTTCAGGCGCCGTCCTTCAGCCGCTTCACCCCGGACTGCCTGGAGCTGCTGCGCGACCTGTCCCTGCGCGGCGGCAAGCGGATGCGGGTCGTGCTGCTCCACGAGGCCGCGCGCCTGGTGAGCGACGACCCGGTCGATGGACTGGACGCCGCCGCGCTGAGCATCGAACTCCTCCAGACCCACGGCCTGGTGCACGACGACCTCATCGACGACAGCGCCACCCGCCGGGGCGGCCCCACCACCTACTACGCCTACCGCGAGCGGTTCCCCGGGCATCCGCGGGCGGCGCTCGGGCTCACCGTACTCGCGGGTGACCTGGCGCTCGCCCTCTCGCTGCGCGTGCTCCTGGAATCCGGGCTTCCCGCCGAGACGCGTCAGGCCATGGTCGAGGTGCAGACCCGGGCCGCGACCGACACGTTCGTGGGCCAGATCGTAGACCTGGAGCGCGACTTCGCCACCGGCGCACCGGACGACGCCGTCCTGCACGACGTGGCCGACCACAAGTCGGCCCGTTACTCGGTCCTCGCCCCACTGCAGCTCGGGCTCCTGACCGCGGGTGGACAACCAGACGCTCACGACACGGAGTTGCGCCGCTACGCGCGACTGATCGGCATCTGCGGTCAGATGCGCGACGACTACCTGGACCTGTTCGGCGACGAGGCGGCGATGGGCAAGCCGACGGGCACCGACATCCGCGAGGGCAGGCACAGTTACACCGTCGCACGTCTGCTGTCCGTCGTGAGCGGGGCCGAGCGCGCCGTCGTGGAAGAGGCACTGGGGAACCCCACCTGCACGCCGCGGACCGTCGCCGCGGTCCGTGAGATCGGTGAGCGCCGAGGGGTGGCCGACCGGATGCGGGCGGAGATGCGGGGGTACGCCGAACAGGCCCGCCTGGTGGCCGGGGGCTGGCGCCCGAGGTGGCGCGAGGAGGCGGTCTCCTTCTTCGAGCACCTGCCGCGGTGGAGCGTCGAGCGGGCCGGGTGAACGGCTCACACGCCGGCCGGGCGCACGGCTCACACGCCGGCCGG
The DNA here is from genome assembly GCF_039539045.1 of Streptomyces marokkonensis. NCBI lineage: Bacteria > Bacillati > Actinomycetota > Actinomycetes > Kitasatosporales > Streptomycetaceae > Streptomyces > Streptomyces marokkonensis. The sequence continues at coordinate 21,904 of NZ_BAABCQ010000028.1, read as the reverse complement.
CCGGGGGCCCCAGGTCTCCTCCGCGCCGATGAGCAGACGGGCCATGGCCCGGTCGAGCCGCCGCCGCAGGTCGGCCGTGTCGGGGGCCAGCGTGCTGAGCAGCCTTGCCCCGCCGGGCAGCTCCATGAGGGCCGTGTCGGGACCGCGGAACGCGGTGGGCGCGCCGTCGTCGGCCGCCGGGCCCGGGTCCACGAGCAGCAGCGTGCCGGCCGTACGGTGCCCGGCGGTGACGGCCGGACCGTCCCATCCGGGCGCCGCGGGACCCGCGCCGAGCTCCTGGTCGTAGAGCGGGCCGTCCTCGGTCTCGACGCGCACCCGCTGGCGGTACCGGCCGGAGGGCTCGCCGTGCCGGCCGAACAGCACCTCCTCCCGCAGTACCAGCCGGGCGCCGGTCTCCAGCACGATTCGGGTGTCGCTGACGTGCCGGCAGCCGTGCGCGGTGATCACCAGCTCCGGAAGCCAGGCCAGGGCCGCCCCCGCGCCCACGTGGACGCGGACGTCCAGGCGGGACTCCTCACCGTACGTTCCCGGCAGCAGAAGGGTGGAGGCGATCTCACCCAGTACGAGGGCGCTGCCGGGCCCCACCCGGACCTCGAGGCGCAGCCGGTCGCCGCCGAGCGGGCCCGCGGCACCGGCCGCCAGATGGACGCGGGCGGCGTCGGCCGTGCGGCAGGCCCACTCGGTGACCGGAGTGCGGGCCAGCGGTGCCGTGGTGCGCAGTATCAGCGGCCACCCGGATCGCAGCACCGGGACACGGGTGTGGGCCCGCCCTGATCCGTGGCGGGCGAGCTCGGTGGCCAGCCGGGCCGTCGCCTGGGTCATGGCTCCCTCCTACCCGCCCTCGGCCAGCAGCCCGCGCACCCATGCGGTGACCTCGTGGGCCGCGGGGTCCTCGACGAGGGACAGGAAGCAGACGGGGAGGTCGCCGCGCTTGTCCTTGGCGTCTCGGGCCATCACCGACAGATCGGCGTTCACCTGGCCGGCGAGGTCCGTCTTGTTGACGACCAGCAGGTCCGAGACGGTCACACCCGGCCCGCCCTTGCGGGGTACCTTGTCGCCCCCGGACACGTCGAGCACGAAGATCTGGTGGTGGATCAGACCGTGGCTGAAGGTGGCGGTGAGGTTGTCACCGCCGCTCTCGATCAGGATCAGGTCCAGTGGCGGCAGGTCGCGCTCCAGGTCCTCGACGGCCTCGAGGTTGGCGGAGATGTCGTCACGGATGGCGGTGTGCGGGCAGCAGCCGGTCTCGACCGCCCGGACTCGCTCGGCGGGCAGTACGCCGTTGCGCAGCAGGAAGTCGGCGTCCTCGGTGGTGTAGATGTCGTTGGTGACCACGGCCAGTCGCAGTTCGTCGGCCAGCGACCGGCACAGCGCCGCCACCAGTGCGGTCTTGCCGGATCCCACCGGACCGCCGAGGCCGATCCGCAGCGGCCGCCCCGGAGTCCGGGGGAGCCGGCCCGCGGTCGGGCCGGGGTGCGGTGGGTGGCCGTGCGTGTGCTCCTCCTCGGGGTTGCGCGGGTCAGGGCGCTCGGGGTCACGCGGATCGGGACGCTCGGGGCCGTGCCGGTCGGGACCGCCCGGATCATGCCGGTCAGGACCGTCGGGACCGTGCCGGTCAGGACCGTCGGGACCGGGTCGGCCAGGGTTCTCGGTTTCGTGTCGGTCAGGACGCAAAGAGACGCACCTCCCAGGTGGCGTGGAGTTCGGCGGAGATGTCGAGCAGCGGGGCGCCGTAGGCGGGCAGTTCACCGGCGGGCGCGTCGGCGTGGCCGGTGGCACCGGCGGCCAGTCGGTCCAGGTCCGGTGCGAGCCGGGCGAGGACGGCGTGCACGGCGAAGGGGTCGAGCCCCAGCAGCCGGACCGCCGCCGTGGCCGGGCCGGTCGCGGCGTCGTGCAGCGCGGCGGCCGCCGCCGCGTGCGGACCCAGACCGAGCGCCCGGGCCGTCGCGCCGAGGGCGACGGGCTGGTGCGGGCCGCCCGGCAGCGCGGTGGCGATTGCGTCGAGCCCCGGGTGCGAACCGATCGCCCGGGCGGCGCGCAGCAGTTGCCGGCCGAGCTTGCGAGAGGTGGCACGCAGCGCGGGCGCCGGGGTGCGCGCCTCGAACTCGGTGTCCAGCACGGCGATCCGGCCTTCCCGGCCTTCCCGGCCTTCCCCGTCCGTTTTCGGCGGGCCGCCGCCGAACGCCGAGCAGGCCGCCGCGGCGAAGGCGGCGGCCATGGCCCCGCTGGTGGTCACGCGCCCCCGCAGGAACGCCTCCAGCGTGTCGGGGTCCGACACCCGCCCCTCCGCGACCGCCGCCTCCAGACCGCCGGAGTGGGCGTGACCGCCCGCGGGGAAGCGCCCGTCCGCCAGCATCAGCAGGGCGGCGGTTCCCGCGGTCCCGGAGGTCTCGGAGGCCGAGACGTGGGTCCCGGTCAAAACAGGAAATAGCGGTGGTTCATCGGCAGTTCGGTGGCCGGTTCGTGGTCGACCACCTCTCCGTCGATGCGTACGGTGAAGGTGTCCGGGTCGACCTCGATGGTCGGCAGCGCGTCGTTCTCCGGCAGGTCGGCCTTGGTCCGGTGACGCGTGTTCTCCACCGGGACGAGTCCGCGGGCGAGACCGAGCCGGTCGGCCAGGCCGTCCTCGATCGCGGCCGGCGCCACGAACGCCACACTGGTCGCCCCGGCGGCCCTGGTGTGGACGTTGTAACCCAGCCTCGGCAGCACCGGCTGCGGGGTGGGGACGGCGGCGTTGGGGTCGCCGAGCAGCGCCATCGCGGCCATGCCCGACTTGTAGACCGCCGTCGGACGCACACCGAACAGGGCGGGCTCCCACAGGACGAGGTCGGCGAGCTTGCCCGGCTCGACGGAACCGACCTCGCGTTCGAGGCCGTGGATCATCGCGGGGACGATCGTGTACTTGGCGACGTAGCGGCGGGCGCGGTGGTTGTCGGCCCGCCCGTCACCGGGCAGGGAGCCACGCAGCCTCTTCATCACATGCGCGGTCTGCCAGGTCCGCCGCACCACCTCGCCGAGCCTGCCCATCGCCTGGGCGTCGGAGGTCATCGCGGAGATGGCTCCCAGGTCCTGGAGGATGTCCTCCGCCGCCATCGTGGACGCGCGCACCCGGCTCTCGGCGAAGGCGAGTTCGGCCGGTACCTGCGGGTTCAGGTGATGGGCGATCAGACAGATGTCGAGTTGTTCGTCGGCGGTGTTGACCGTGAAGGGACGGGTCGGCGTGGTCGAGGACGGCAGTACGCACGACTCGCCCGCGATCCGGATGATGTCCGGCGCGTGGCCGCCGCCGGCGCCCTCGGTGTGGAAGGCGTGGAAGGTGCGGCCGTCGACCGCGCGCAGCATGTCCTCGACGAACCCGGCCTCGTTGAGGGTGTCGCTGTGGATCGCCACCTGGACCCCGGCCGCGTCGGCGACGCGCAGCGCCGTGTCGATGACGGCCGGAGTGGCGCCCCAGTCCTCGTGGACCTTGAAGCCGCCCATCCCGGAACGCAGTTGCTCCCACAGAGACTCCTCGTTGACCGTGCTGCCCCGGCCGAGGAAGAGCACGTTGACCGGCCACGGCTCGAAGCCCTCCAGCATCCGTTCCATCCACCAGCCGCCCGGCGTCGCCAGGGCCGCCTTGGAACCGTCGGTGGGTCCGGTGCCGCCCCCGACGAGGGTCGTGGTGCCGGCCTCCAGGGCGACGATCGACATGTCGGGGGAGACGAAGTGGACGTGGGTGTCGACCGTGCCGGCCGTCATGATCAGCCCGCTGCCGTTGACCATCTCGGTGCAGGGGCCGATGACCAGGTCCGGGTGGACACCGTCCATGATGTCGGGGTTCCCGCACTTGCCGAGCGCGACGATCCGTCCGTCGCGGATTCCCACATCGGTCTTGACGACGCCCCAGTGGTCCAGAACGACCACGCCGCCGATCACCAGGTCCGGTGTGCCCTCGGCCCGGGTGGCGTGTGACTGGCCCTGCGACTCCCGCCCCGACTTGCCGCCGCCGAAGACGGTCTCGTCACCGCCGACGCACCGGTCCTCCTCCACCTCGATGAGGATGTCGGTGTCGGCGAGCCGGATCCGGTCGCCCTTGGTGGGCCCGAGTGAGGCGACGTAGGTGCGCCGGTCGATCTCAGCCATCTAGGGAACCTCCGCACGCGCCGCGCAGCCCGCGCACGATGCGCCGGCCGCCGAGGGGGACCAGTTCGACCTCGACGGTGGCACCCGGGTCGAAGCGCAGCATGCCGCCGGCCAGGACGTTCAGTCGGTGTCCCCAGGCACGTTCCCGGTCGAAGCTCAGTGCCGGGTTGACCTCGGCGAAGTGGTAGTGCGAGCCGACGCTGACCGGACGGTCGGCCGTGTTGACGACCGAGACGCTGATCACCGGGCGGCCCGCGTTGATGGTCACCGGGCCGGGACCGTAGATGATCTGGCCCGGCGCGCCGGGCTCGTCGGCCGACTCGGCCCCGGGCTGCACCAGACCGGTCGACTCCCCCTTCCCGGACCCGGGGACGAGGGACTTGCCACTGCCCGGACGCTGCTGCCGCTCGCTCACTGGATCGGCCCCTGCACCGCGATCAGCTTCGTGCCGTCGAGGAAGGTGGCCTCCACCTGAACCTGGGCGAGCATGTCGGCCACCCCGTCCATCACCTCGTCCCGGCGCAGCACACCCCGGCCCGCGTCCTGGAGGTCGGCCTTGGTGCGTCCGTCGCGGGCCCCTTCGAGGAGGAACGCGGAGATGACCGCCGTGGCCTCCGGGAGGTTGAGCTTGAGGCCGCGCTCCCGGCGTTCCTGCGCCAGCTTGGCGGCCGTGTAGATCATCAGGCGCTCCCGCTCCTGAAGACTGAGCAGCATCGCTGTCTCCGCTCTGTCCGTGCTGGTCGCCATGGACCGGCCGGTATCCGGGTATCGCAAGCCAGCCTGGCACGGACACCGGCAAAGGCAGCGGAGATGTTGGGCCGGCCGGGGCATCCCCCCGCCCGGCCTCGGGCCCGCCGCCGGCTGACAGGATGGGGCGGACCTCGGGAACGCAAGCGTGAAAGGGAGGGGAACATGGCCGTACTGGTCCTGTCCGGTGTCCTCGTACTCGTCGTCGGAGGATGTGTCTGCGTCGTGTGGGCGGCGCGGGGCGGTCCGCGCTGGGTGCGCGTGGTGTCCGCCGCGACTCTGGCGGCGGGTGAACTGATGCGCAGTTCGAAGGGTGCCGGTCGAAGCAGGGGCGGGGGAGACGACTGAGGGCGACTGAAACGAACCTCGTCTGACATCTGTTCCCCACGTCGCTCAATGGGGTATTCGGGATCTTCTGCCGCGCGGGCCCGGTCATGCTCTGACCGGACGCGCCGTTGACCAGGCGCCTCGGTGACGGCCCGACCCTGGGGAGAAGCATGACGGACTCGACGCGACGGGGCGGTGGCCTGGACGGCCAGGCCGTGCTGCTGGTCGCAGGACTCGCCGATCTGGCGGTGAGCACGATCGGATCCGCGGTGGGCGGGCTGCGCGGGCTCCTGCGTCGCTCGGACACCGCCGACCTGGTGCGGGAGGCGGAGCAGGATCTCCAGGCCCGGGGCAGGCTGGCCCTGGACCGCTGCACGAACGTGCCACCCGCCCACCTGGAGGTACTCGCCCAGCACGTGCGGGCACGGCGAGCAGCCGACGCCGGCGATGTCTGATCCCTGGGACCCGGCCGCTTTCAAAGCCCGAGTCGACTGCGTGCTGCGGAATTTCCTGGACGAGGAGGCCGGCCACCTCGTGGCCGTGGACACCGCCCTCGCACCCGTGGCCGGGCAACTGCGCAACGCGGCCGGGCACGGCAAGAGGCTGCGCGCGGCCTTCTGCCACTGGGGCTGGCGGGCCGCCGGACAACCCGACAGCGACGCCCTGGTGCGGGCGGCGGCCGCCATGGAGCTGGTGCACGCCGCGGCCGTCGTCCACGACGACCTCATCGACGACAGCGCCCTGCGGCACGGCCTGCCCACCGTCCACGTGGCCCTGGAAGCCGTACTGGCCCGGGACGGCCGCCGCCAGGCCCGTACGGCGGCCCGGTCCCTGGCCATGCTGGTGGGCGATCACCTCATGGCCCTCGCGGGGCAGTTGTTCACCGCCAGCGGTCTCCCCGCCGCCTACCTCGCCCGGGCCCGGGACCTGTGGGCCGCGCTCGCCCGCGACCTCATCGCCGGCGAGTGCCTGGAGATCCTGCACACCGGCGGACGGCCGGACACCGCGACCTCCCTGAAGGTCGTCCGGTACAAGACCGCCAAGTACACCGTCGAGCAACCCCTGCTCATCGGCGGCCTGCTCGCCGGTGCCCCCACCGCGCTGCGCGACACCTACTCCGCCTACGGCCTGCCGCTCGGCGAGGCGTTCCAGCTCCGCGACGACCTGCTCGGCCTCTTCGGTGACCCGGAACGCACCGGTAAAGCGGGCCTGGACGACCTACGCGCCCACCGGCCCACCGCACTGCTGGCCGAGACCTGGCAGGCCGCCGATGCCTCCCAGCGGGAGCGGCTGCGCGGTGTGCTGGGCCGGAGCGACCTGGGCGAAACGCATCTGCGCGAGGTGCGCGACCTCATGCTCGAGCTGAAGGCTCCGCAACGGGTCGAGCGGATGATCCGCTCCCGCGTGGAGCGGGCCACCCGCGCCCTGGACAGCGCCGGGATGCCCCCGCAGGCGCGCCGGGCGCTGCGGGAGCTCGCACAGCAGGCCACCGACCGCGTCCACTGACGAACTGACGAACTGACGAACTGACGAGGAGACCGTGATGACCTACACGGAGACGTCGATGGACGCCCTGCGCCGCGACGGCGACGAACTGGCCGACGCCGTCGTCGCCACCCTCTTCGAGCGCGGCGAGGTCGGCAAGTTCAACTCCCTGATGCGCTACGTCTCCACCACCGGCCAGGAACTCCCGGACGGCCTCCCCGGAGTGGCCCGGGAGTACCTGCGGACGACCAGCGTCCCGCCGGACTGGGTGGACTGGGCAGAGATGGAGAGGGCCCGCCTGTTCTTCATCGACAACAACGTGCACATCTCCACCGCACTGTCGTTCGCGTCGATGCCCGCCTGCTACGTCGTCCCGAACGTGGCCAGGCTGCTGTCGGCCACCCACGGGCTCAACTACCCTTCCAAACGGATGGCGGAGACCGGCCAGTTCACCGTCTACCTCATGCGGCCGGACGCGTTCGAAGCCGGCGGACGCTTCATCCCGGCCGCCCAGAAGGTACGCCTGCTGCACGCCGCCGTCCGCCACCACCTGAAGCGGGAGAACCGCTGGGACACCGACACCCTCGGCGTACCGATCTGTCAGGAGGACATGATCGGCGGACAGATGTTCTTCTCCCTGACCGTCCTCGACAGCCTGCACCGTCTCGGCGTCCACATGTCCGCCGAAGGGGCGGACGCCTATTACTACGCCTGGCGCGTGGTCGGCGCCATGCTCGGCGTCGACCAGACGGCCGTGCCCACCACGCTCGACGAGGCGCGGCGCTTCCTCGACCTGTACATGCTGCGGCACATGGGCCCGTCCGAGGAAGGGGCCCACCTGACGAGGCAGTTGATCGACCTGTACGAGGAAGTCGTCCCGGGGACTCTCTTCGACCCGGTCGTGTCCGCCCTGATCCGCTACCTCGTCGGCGACACGTGCGCCGACTGGCTGGAGGTGCCCCGTACCAGCTGGGACACCGTCGTGAAGGCCGCCCCGCACCTCCTCGGCGTCCTGGAGACGATCGAGGACCGCTCCCCGCTCGGCGCGTGGGCGCTCGACCGGCTCGGCCACCTCACCACGGCCCTCGAACTCTCCTCCCTCACCCGCGGGCGCGTCATGCACTACGCCATCCCCGAACAGCTGAGGAAGGAGTACGGCGTCGGTGGCGCCGCTTCCCGCACCCACCGCTGGTCCCCGCCGCCCGCGACCGTCTCCTGAGGCGCGGCGCGGGCCAGGCCCCGCGAAGGCGTCAGGCGATGGAGGCCGAAACGATTGCGGAGACGGCCAGGTTGCAGCACGCCGTCACCCACACCGCCGGGTGGGGCTCCGGCTCGACCAGCGTCGCGCCCAGCCTGCCCGGGGTGATCAGGTCGACGACCAGGAAGGCCACGGCCATCATCACGAGGCCCAGCAGCCCGAACACCGCGGTCGACACCAGCCCCTTGCCGAAGTCCTCGTACGTCGTCCAGATGGAGGTGAAGACGATGCCGCCGATACCGAGCAGCGCGGAGCTGAGCACCATGGCCGCGTTGCGGTTGCGCTCCTCCCAGATCTGCCGGCCGAGCTTTCCGGGCGTCAGCACGTCGACCAGGACGATGCCGAGGACCAGGAGGACCAGGCCCAGACCGCCGTAGGCGGTGGCACGGCCGAGTCCGTTGACGATGTCGCTCATGGGGTTGCCGGCTCCGTAGCGTGAGAGATCGTGAGTGATCGTGGTCAAGGCGCTGCAAAATGTAGCGCACCCGTTCGGTCCTCCGACTCCCGCGGTCCGACAATCCGGCGAATCCGCCGGACGTGGCGTCAGGAGGACGCGGCGAGCGCGTGGTTGCGCCGCACGGAGGACCAGAAGGCGGAGCCGATCAGGACCACGCCGATGAGGCCGGTGATGATCTCGTTGATCTGGTATTGGATGGTCACCAGGAGGATGACGGCGAGGGCGCCGATGGCGTAGTGGGCGCCGTGCTCCAGGTAGACGTAGTCGTCGAGGGTCCCCTGGCGGACCAGGTAGACGGTGAGCGACCGGACGTACATGGCGCCGATGCCCAGGCCGATCGCCATCAGGACGATGTCGTTGGTGATGGCGAAGGCGCCGATGACGCCGTCGAAGGAGAAGGAGGCGTCCAGGACCTCGAGGTAGAGGAACATGAAGAACGCGGCCTTCCCGGTGAGAGCGACGGCGGAACCGGACCTGCCCGCGCGCTCGGCCGCTGCCTCGGCCGCGTGCTCGCGCTCCTCCTGCCGTTCGAGTTTCTCCTCGAAGAACCCGGACAGACCGCCGACGACCATGTAGGTGATCAGGCCGCCGATACCGGCGAGCAGGACCGTCTCCGCCTTGTCGACATGGGTGCCGCCGTGCTGGTGGGCGTGGGCGCCGAAGGTGATCGCGGAGATCAGCAGCGCGATCAGGGCGATACAGACCGACAGCATGTCGACCTTGCCGAGTCTGGCCAGCGGGCGTTCCAGCCGGCCGAGCCACTTGACGTCGCGGTCCGTGAGGATGAAGTCCAGGAAGATCATCAGGAGGAACATGCCGCCGAAGGCGGCGATCGACGGATGGGCGTCCGTCACCAGTTCCTGGTAGCGCTGCTTGTCGGTGAGCGCCAGATCGACCGCGGCCCACGGGCTCAGCCGGGCACTGATCGCCACGATCACGACGGGGAAGACCAGGCGCATACCGAAGACGGCGATGAGGATGCCGACGGTGAGGAAGATCTTCTGCCAGAAGGCGCTCATCTTCTTCAGAATCCCGGCGTTGATCACCGCGTTGTCGAAGGACAGGGAGATCTCCAGCACGGCGAGGATGGCCACGAGACCGAAGGCGGTCCACCCGTCGTACAGAACCCCCGCGGCCAGACCCAGGGCGGTGACGGCGAAGGCCCAACGAAACGTCTTCAACAGCACGGGCTACTCACTCACTCCTGTGGTCGGGCTGCGCGGGGACGGGGCATTCCTTCCTTGCCAGTGCCCATCACCAACGTTGTCTACCATGGCCGTCCGCCGCCGCCCGGGCAGGCCGGGCACGGCACCCGGCGGTCACCAGAATGGATCGGTCCGTTTCCGTGACACCAGGTGGGCCGGCGGCAGCCGGGCGGACCTCGTCTTCGGCCCCACTTCGAACCGCGCGGCACCACTTCGAACCGCGCGCGGCCCGACTCCGAGCCGTGCGCGGTGGCGGAGACCTACGCCGGGCCGCCGCGGAAGGTGTTGCGGTACGCGCGCGGTGACACACCGAGGACCTCGCGGAAGTGCTGGCGCATCGCGGTCCCGGTGCCGAAGCCGGAGCGGGCGGCGACGCGGTCGACCGGTTCGTCACCGCGCTCCAGCAGCCGCCGGGCGTAGTCGAGACGCTGCCGGACGAGCCACTGCATCGGTGTCGTCCCGGTCTCCTGCCGGAACCTCCGGTTGAGGGTCCGCACGCTCATAGCGGCCTGCCCCGCCAGTTCCTCGAGGGTGAGGGGCTCGCCCAGCCGCTGGAGCGCGTACGTACGAGCGGCGGCGGTCGAGGAGTCGTCCACCTGCTGGACCGGCCGGTCGATGTACTGCGCCTGGCCGCCGTCACGATGGGGCGGCACCACCGTGCCGCGCGCCACCGTGTTCGCCACGTCCGCGCCGTGGTCGGCACGGATCATGTGCAGGCAGAGGTCGATCCCGGCGGCGACACCCGCCGAGGTGAGCACGCCGCGGTCGTCGGTGTAGAGCACGTCCGGATCGACGTCGACCTCCGGATAGAGCGAGGCCAGTTCGGCGCAGGACTTCCAGTGCGTCGTGGCCCGCCGTCCCTCCAGCACGCCGGCCGCGGCCAGCACGAACGAGCCGGTGCAGATGGACGCCAGCCGGGCGGTCGCGGGAACCAGGTCCAGGGCCGCGCGCACCGGGGCGGCGAGCCGCCCGCGTTCCTGCGGCCCGTAGTCCTCCAGGGCCGCCGGCACCACCACCGTGTCGGCGCTCCGCAGAATCCGTGGCCCGTGGGGGACGTTGACGCTGAAGTCCGTGTCGGTGGCGACCTCGCCCGGCGCGGACGCGCACGTCAGCACCGAGTACAACGGTCGCCCGCTGTCGTCGCAGGCCGTGGTGAACAGGCGGTGCACGATCCCGAGTTCCATCGGCAGCAGTCCCGGACGTACGAACACCACCACACGGTGCACCGCCTGTGCGCCCGCCGCCTCTTCGGCCTCACCCGTCGCGACTCTCATGGCCAGATTCTTTCACTCGTCGTCCATCTGGTCAGTGGTTCGGGCCCCGTACCCGGCGAAGAGTGGTGTCCATGCGCCACACGACCGCAAACCCCCGCTCCCGCCCCGGACACCGCGCCTGGTGGGTGGCGGCCGTCACCGGGACCACGATCGTCGTCGCCGGTGCCTTCTCCACCATGCCCGGCGTCCTCCAGGGCCCGCTGCAGCGCGACTTCCACTGGTCCCGCGGCTCCATCGGTCTCGCCGCGTCGGTGAACATGGTCCTGTACGGCCTCACCGCACCCTTCGCCGCGGCGCTGATGGACCGATTCGGCGTACGGCGCATCGTCCTCGCCGCACTGGGCGCCGTCGCCGGGGGAGCGCTGCTCACCACCGTCATGGACGCCGCCTGGCAGTTCACCCTCTTCTGGGGCGTCCTCGTCGGCCTGGGCACCGGATGCCTGGCCATGACGCTCGCCACCACCGTCGCCAACCGCTGGTTCACCGAACGGCGCGGCCTGGTCACCGGCATCCTCGCCTCGGCCGGCGTCCTCGGCCAGATGGTCTTCCTGCCCGCCCTGTCCTGGACCATCGACCACTACGACTGGCGTCCCGCCCTGGTCACCCTCGTGCTCGCCGCACTCGCCACCGCCCTCCTCGTCCGGCTCGCGCTCGCCGACCATCCCGCCGACACCGGCCAACGCCCCTACCGCAGCCCCGTGTTCGTTCCCAAACCGCCACCCGTCCCCGGTGCCGCGCGCCGCGCCCTCGCCATCTTGCGCGCCGCCGCGCGCACCGCCCCCTTCTGGCTGCTCGCCGCCGCGTTCGCGGTCTGCGGCGCCTCCACCAACGGCATCATGTGGACCCACTTCGCCCCCGCCGCCCACGACCACGGCATGCCGGTCACCACCGCGTCGACCCTGCTCGCGCTGATCGGCGTCTTCAACGTCGCCGGAACCGTCGCCGCCGGATGGCTCACCGACCGTGTCGACGCCCGCAGGCTGCTCGCTGTCGTCTTCACCCTGCGCGGCCTCCTGCTGGTCGCGCTGCCCTTGATCATGAGCGCGACCGTCACGCCGCCCATGCTGGCCTTCGTCGTCCTCTTCGGCCTCCTCGACCTCGCCACAGTGCCACCGGTCTTCGCCCTGTGCCGCCGGTTCTACGGTGACGACAGCGCCATCGTCTTCGGCTGGACCAGTGCGGCCCACCAGGTCGGCGCGGCCCTGGCGGCCTTCCTCGGCGGTGTCGCCCGTGACACCTTCGCCGGATACGACCCGGTGTGGGTGGTCCTCGGTGCGGCGTGCGCCGCCGCGGCCCTCCTCGCCCTCACCGTCCGACGTGCCGGGCCCCGTACGGCGGTGGTGTCCCTGTCGAGCCGAAAAGCGCTGGCCACCCGTGGCCGGCGATGCTGAGATGGCGTGATGCGCGGTGAGATGTCAGTGGTCGTGGACCGAGGCCGGTACCAGGAGGCGGTGACTCCCTGGGAGGACGAGACCTGGCGGGCCGCGGCCCTCGACTGGGTACGGGACCGGCTCGCCGTCCGCGGTCTGCGGCCGGCGGGGGAGTGGCGGGTGCGGCTGCGGCCGTGGTCCGTCCTGGTGCGGCTGCCGGTCGAGGGGCACGACGCGCTCTGGTTCAAGGCGAATCCGCCGGCCAGTGCCTTCGAGGGCCCGCTGACCGCGGCACTCGCCCGCTGGGTGCCAAAACACGTACTGGAGCCGCTTGCGGTGGACGCCGACCGAGGCTGGTCGCTGCTGCCCGACGGGGGGCCGCTCTTCCGGGACGTACTCGGCCCGGACACGGTCGGCCCGAAGGTGTGGGAAGAGCTCCTGCGCCAGTACGCCGCCATGCAGCACGCCCTGACTCCGCACGCACGGGAGATCGTACGACTGGGAGTTCCCGACGCGCCGCCCACCGCGCTGCCCGACGTCTTCGACCGGCTCGACGACAGCTCGCTGCGGCCGGAGGAACGGGACAGGCTTCGAGAAGTCCGCCCCCGCCTCCTCGACTGGTGCGCGGAACTCGAGGCCGTGGGCGTGCCGGACTCCCTCGATCACGCGGACCTGCACGACGGCCAGCTGTTCCACCCCGGACCGGGCAGGTTCACGTTCTTCGACTGGGGAGACGCCGTCGTCTCCCATCCCTTCTGCAGCCTGCCGGTCCCCGCCCGCAGGGCCCGCGAGCGGTACGGGCCGCACGTACTGCCCCGGCTGCGTGACGCCTACCTGGAGCCGTGGACGGGCGTCGGCCGGACGACGGCGGAACTGCGACGTGCGGTGAGCCTCGCCTGGCGGCTGAGCGCCCTGGGCCGCGCCGGCGCCTACGACAGGCTGTTCCCCGCCGCGTCCGGCGCCGCCGGTGCCGCGGTGGCCGGGGAGGGCGCCCGCTGCCTGCTGGAACTCCTCGACGAGCCGCTGCTCTAGACGCCGTTGTCAGTGGCGGATGGGAGGCTTCGAGTCATGGATGAGGCGGAGTTCATGCGGGGCAGGGTCTACGGCGCCGACCACGACAACCCGGGGCCACGGATCGGACGCGTCTACGCGCACCTGGTGGGCGGACCCTTGGACGGTCTGCTGCTCGACATCACCGACCTCACCGAGGGCGAGCGGGGCCGGGGAGTGTCACTGGCGACGGAGATAGGACGCTACGGCCCGGGCGGCCACTGCGCGTACGGCCCGAGGCCCGGCGACCCCCGCCGCTTCGACTGGCGGGGCGACGTGCCCTGACGTCACGTACATCACATGGTGTCGCGTAATGTCCGTGATGTCACGTGATGCCATGTCATGGCACAGGAACCGGCGGCGCGCCCGTCTGCGCGACCAGGGCCGCGAGCAGCCAGTCGTGCGCGGAGCCGGGAGTCGGCTCCGGTCGTCGCCCCGGCCGGGTGACCACCTCGGCCATCAGCTCCCAGTACCGGTCGATCCGAGGGTCGGCCGCGAGCTGCCCGGCCAGTCGCCGACGGAAGTCCGGGGTGTCCCGGGCGCCGTACGCGCTCGTGTACGCGGCGACGAAGCCGTCCAACGCCTCACCCGGCCGCGGGTCCCGGCCCCGGCGCAGATGCGCGCCCGCCAGCTCGTACGCCTCCGCCAGCCCCGCGTACAGTACGGCGGATCCCTGGGCCCCGGCGGTCCTGTGCGCCTCTGGCTGGGGCTGGGCGGTGCCCGGGCACGGGGCGAGCGTGAGGGCGTTCAGCCGGGCGAAGGCGAGGACCTGGCCCGGGGTCGGATCGTCGGGCGGCTGCGGTACCGCGACGTCCAGGAACGCGCCGGCCGCCCGGGCCGGCATCCGCGGCGGCAGCCAGCCGCGCCAGAACCGGACCAGTGGGGCCGTGCTCGGCGGGCCGGACACGGCGCCGATCAGCCGCAACCGGCCGGCCCGCTCCCCGGGCGGACACTCCTGCACCAGCCGCAGCGCCGCCTCACGCCAGCGCAACGCCTTCAGCTCGGAGCCGAGTTCGCGCAGCCGCCCGGCGACCGCGGCCTCCAGCGCGCCGCCGTCGTACTCACCCGGGTGGGACTGGAGATGCCCGAGATCGCCGCCACCGTCGAGGAGTTCCTGGCCGCGGCCGAGGACTGCGGGGCGGACGTCGAGGTGGTCGACGTGCCGCACGGCCACCACAGTTTCGAGTCCCTGGACCGGACCGACGAGTCACGCGACGCCGTGCACCGGGCGATGCGTTCGGTACTGGACCGCGTCAGCGGGCGCGTCACGCCGTGAGGACACGCGGACGGCCCGCCCGAGAGGAGCGGCCGGGCGGCGCGGCGACCAATCCGCCCGCCGCCCGGCCTCGGATCACCCACGTGAGCGACGAAGAGAAGAAGCAGCGGAATCCGGGGATCAGGACACGGGTCGGGCCGGCCGCGCTGAGCGGTCTCCTGTCGGCGTGCGCCGCGCTCGCCGTCGCCGAGCTGGTGGCGGCGGTGGTGCGTCCGCAGGCCGGCCCGGTCGTCGCGGTCGGCGGGGCCGCCATCGACCGTACGCCGATCGCCGTGAAGGACTGGGCGATCCGCAACTTCGACACCAATGACAAGCTGATCCTCCAGCTCGGCATCCTCACCGTCCTGGCGCTGTTCGCCCTGGCGCTCGGCGTCCTCACCTTCCGCCACCGGCGTTCGGGGGCCGCGGGAGTACTGCTCTTCGGGGCCGTGGGAGCGGTGGCGGCCACCAGCCGACCGGACTCCACGAGCGTCACCGACGCCCTCCCCTCCGTCCTGGGGGCTGTCGTCGGCGCGGCGCTCCTGTACGTCCTCGTCGGCCGCATCCTCGCACCCCGCCGGGGTGTACCGGAGGGGCAGGGCGAGGGCTGGGACCGGCGCGGTTTCGTGATCGCGGCGACCGCTGCTGCCGCCGCCTCGGCCGGGGCAGGCGTACTGGGCCGGGTCCTGAACGGTTCCAGTGACCAGGAGGCCGTCGCCTCCCGCAAGAACATCGACCTCCCGCCGCCCGACTCACGTGCCCCCGCGATCCCCCGGGGCACACAGCTGCGAGTGGCCGGCGTCAGCCCGTTCATCACGCCCAACAGTGACTTCTACCGGGTGGACACCGCCCTGGTGGTCCCCAAGGTGGACGCCACGGCATGGCGGCTGCGCGTCCACGGCCGGGGAGTCACCCGTGACAAGACCCTGACCTTCGAGGACCTGTTGCGCCGCGAGCTGATCGAGCGGGACATCACACTCACCTGCGTGTCCAACGAGGTGGGCGGCCCCTACGTCGGCAACGCCCGCTGGACCGGCGTGCGGCTCGCCGACCTGCTGGAGGAGTGCGGCGTCCGGCCGCCGTCGGCAGGAGGACCGGCCGATCAGCTGGTGGCCCGCTCCGTGGACGGCATGACCATCGGCAGCCCGGTCGATGACGTCATGGACGGCCGCGACGCGATGCTCGCCGTCGGCATGAACGGCAGGCCTCTGCCGTTCGACCACGGTTTCCCCGTCCGCATGCTGGTGCCCGGCCTGTACGGCTACGTGTCCGCCTGCAAGTGGATCAAGGACATCGAGCTGACCACGTTCGACGCCTACGACTCGTACTGGGTCAAGCGCGACTGGGCGCGCGAGGCCCCGATCAAGACCCAGTCCCGGATCGACACGCCGAAGCCGTTCGCCCGGCCGAGGACAGGCACGGTGATGGTGGCCGGCGTCGCCTGGGCCCAGCACCGAGGCATCGACAAGGTCGAGGTCCGCGTCGACGACGAGCCCTGGCGGGAGGCCGTCCTCGCGGCCGAGGACTCGCGCGACACCTGGCGCCAGTGGTCCTACGCCTGGCAGGCCACCAAGGGCGGCCACACCCTCACCGTGCGGGCGACCGACCGTACCGGCGAGACGCAGACCGACAAGCGCACGCGCACCGTCCCCGACGGCGCCAGTGGATGGCACTCCGTCGTGGTGACGGTCGAGTGATCCGGAGACCGGCGAGCACGGTCGGCAAGCCCCGTCTGCTCGACGTCTTGACGTGTACGCGGCGTGATGGGTTCTATGGGAGCGCTCCCACTCGCATCGTCCCGTGTCCGCACTACTCGGTTTCTGGAGTCGCCGTGCGCACAGCAAGACGCAACACGTCGAAGAGCTTCCTGCCCCGCCTGCTCACCGGACTGGCCGCCCTGGTCGGCCTGGTCGTCGTCGGTGCCCTCTGCCCGGCGGCCGCGCTGGCCCAGGAGCCGGATGCCCGGGCCGCCACCGGCCTGCACATCGGCGACGGCCGGCTGCTGGAGGGCAACGGCAACGACTTCGTCATGCGCGGGGTCAACCACGCCCACACCTGGTACCCCGGCGAGACGCAGTCACTGGCGGACGTCAAGGCGCTGGGCGCGAACACCGTCAGGGTCGTCCTGTCCGACGGTCACCGCTGGAGCGAGAACAGCCCCGAGGACGTCGCCGCCGTCGTCGGCCAGTGCAAGGCGAACCGGCTGATCTGCGTACTGGAGGTGCACGACACCACCGGCTACGGCGAGGACGCCGCCGCGGGCACGCTCGACCACGCCGCCGACTACTGGATTGGCCTCAAGGACGTACTGGCCGGCGAGGAGGACTACGTCGTCGTCAACATCGGCAACGAACCCTGGGGCAACACCGACCCCGCCGGCTGGACCGAGCCGACCGTCGCCGCGATCGGGAAACTGCGCGCCGCCGGCTTCCAGCACACGATCATGGTGGACGCGCCCAACTGGGGCCAGGACTGGCAGGGAGTCATGCGGGCCAACGCGCAGTCCGTGTACGACGCCGACCCCACCGGCAACCTGATCTTCTCGATCCACATGTACAGCGTCTACGACACCGCCCAGGAGATCACCGACTACCTGAACGCCTTCGTCGACGCCGGGCTGCCCATCCTCATCGGCGAGTTCGGCGGTCCCGCCGACCAGTGGGGCGACCCGGACGAGGACACCATGATGGCCACCGCCGAACAGCTCGGCCTCGGCTACCTGGCCTGGTCCTGGAGCGGGAACACCGACCCGGTGCTCGACCTCGCCCTCGACTTCGACCCCAGCCGGCTCAGCTCCTGGGGCGAGCGCATCTTCCACGGCGCCGACGGCATCGCCCGGACCGCGAAGGAGGCCACCGTCTTCGGCGGCGGCGACCCCGACGACACCCGGGCCCCGACGACGCCGGGCACCCCGGCGGCCTCCGCGGTCACCGACGACTCCGTCACCCTGGGCTGGGCCGCCGCGACGGACGACGTGGGCGTCGCGGGCTACGACGTCGTCCGGGTCGGGGACGACGGCGAGAGGGACGTCGCGGTCTCCGTCACCAACACCGTCACGGTGACGGGCCTCACCGCCGGCACCACCTACACCTTCGCCGTCTACGCCCGCGACGCGGCGGGCAACCGCTCGGCCCGGTCCGCCACCGTGGACGTCACCACCGACGAGGGCGGTACTCCCGGCGCCACGTGCTCCGTCGGATACCGCGTCGTGGGCGAGTGGCCCGGCGGCTTCCAGGGCGAGATCGCCGTCCGCAACACCGGCACCGCGCCCATCGGCCCATGGACGCTCGCGTTCGCCTTCGCGGACGGCCAGACCATCACGAACATGTGGGGAGGGACCCCGGCCCAGAACGCCGGCGTGGTGAGCGTCACCCCCGCCTCCTACACCGCCACCATCCCCGTCGGCGGCACGGTCACCCTCGGGTTCACCGCCGGGAAGGACGGTACCAACACGGCCCCGGCCGCGTTCAGCCTCGACGGGACCGACTGCGTCACGACGTGACGTGACCGTACGTCCCCACCGGCCGGCGGCGGCCTCTCGCCTCCGCCGGTCTCTCGCCTCCGCGGCCACCCGTCTCCGTGGCCACCCGTCTCCGTGGCCACCCGTCTCCGCCGACCAGTGCCGGGGCGTTCCGTGAGGGGTGTCACCACGACACCTCGCGCACGTCGGCCCTGCTCTGCGGCTGCGTCGTCGCGGTGATCTCGGACCGGTGGCGGCTCGCCGAGAACGTCACCGTCAGCGTCTGCGGTTCGCTCTGGCTCGTACGCGCGGTGAAGCCCCGGTCCGGCACGGCCGAGATCAGGCACACCCGGTCGCTGCCGAACCGCACGGTCACCTTGCCGCCCTCGCTCGGCACCGTGTGCACGCCGGCCCCGCCCTCCTCGCACCCCGGGTCGTTCCCGCCCGCCCCAGGCCGCGCGGGCGTGATGCCGGCGGTCGGCGTCGCCGTCGCAGTGGCCGTGGCCGTCACCGTCGGGCTCGGCTCACGCGGGGGCGGCTTCTCGGTGCTGCGGGACGGCGTCGGGCTGGGACGGCGACTGGTCGCCGACGGGCTGGGCGAGGGCTTCACGGTCTCGGACGCGGTGGGCCGGGGGGACGCCGGCGGCTCCTTCGGTGCGGACTGCGCGACCGGCGCGGTCGGCCGGGTCGAGCCCACCACGAAGTGGATCGTGATGATGACAGCCGTGACACTGGCCGCCGTGCACGACAGCCAGATGATCAGGTAGCGCAGGAGGCGGGACACGACACCATAGTGACGGACCGACTAACGTGCCTGCTCATGGCCTCCGTACTTGTCGTCGAGGACGACCCCGTGATCCGGGCCGCGCTGATCGAGGTCCTGACCGGCCACGGCTACGCCGTGAAGACCGCGCACCAGGGTTTCGAGGCGTTGCGCGACATCACCCAGAGCCCGCCGGACATCGTGGTCCTGGACCTCGGGCTGCCCGACCTCGACGGTCTCGACGTGCTGCGGATGATCCGGGGCATCTCCCGCGTCCCGGTACTGGTCGCCACCGCCCGCGACGACGACACGGAGATCATCCGGCTGCTCAACGCCGGCGCCGACGACTACATGGTCAAGCCCTTCTCCGGCGGCCAGCTCGCGGCCCGGCTCGCCGCCGTGCTGCGCCGCTCCGTACCCGCCGACGTCCGGGCCGCGCGGCGGCCCGTCCTCCAGGTCGCCGACCTGCGTATCGACCCCACCGCGCGCACCGCGCACCTCGCAGGCCGGGAGTTGCCCCTCACCCGGCGCGAGTTCGACCTGCTCGCCTACCTGGCCGCCAACGCCGACCAGGTCATGTCCAGGCAACGGATACTCACGGAGGTGTGGCAGCAGCCGTACGTGGAGGACCAGACGGTGGACGTCCACCTCTCCGCACTCCGCCGCAAACTGGGTGAGAAGGCGCGAAAGCCCCGCTATCTCCACACCGTGCGCGGTATCGGCATCAAGCTGGTCAGCTCGCCATGAGACGTGCTCTTGCCGGGATCGCCCTGGCCGTCACCTCGATGGTGGCGCTGTCGTTCCTCATCCCGCTCGCCCTCCTAGTCCGCGAACAGGCCCGGGACCGGGTCACCACCGCCGCAGAGCAGCGCGCCTCGGCCCTGTCCCCGGTACTCGCCCTCACCACCCGGCGCGCCGACGTACAGCAGGCCGTCGCCGAGCTCGGCTCCTCCGACCAGCTCGTCGTACGGCTGCCCGACGGCGGCTTCGTAGGAACCCCGCACGCGCCCCAGGACGCGCTGGACCGGGCCGTACGGGGCCGCGAGACGCTCGCCGTCGACACCGGGGACGGCTGGGTCTACCTCCAGCCCGTCGTCCTGCGGGGCGACCGGGTCGCGGTCGTGGAGGCCTACGTGCCCGCCGCGGACCTCACCCGGGGAGTGGCCGCGTCCTGGGGCGTGATGGCGCTGCTCGCCCTGGGCCTGGTAGGCGGCTCGGTGCTGGTCGCCGACCGGCTCGGCGCCCGCGTCGTCCGCTCCTCCCGCGGCCTCAAGCGCGCCTCGCTGGCCCTCGGCTCCGGCGACCTCGGCGTACGGGTGGAACCGGACGGCCCGCCCGAGCTCCAGGAGGCCGGCGTGGCGTTCAACACCATGGCCGACCGGGTCGTCGACCTGCTCGCCGTCGAACGCGAACTGGTCGCCGACCTCTCCCACCGGCTGCGCACCCCGCTGACCGCCCTCTACCTGGAGGCCGACCGGATGGGCGCGACCCCGAGCGCCCGGCGGGTCACGGAAGCGGCCGGCCAGCTCGAGAGCGAACTCGACTCGATCATCGCCGCGGCACGTACGCCGCTGGCCGCGGTACAGCTCGGCGGTGCTGGAGCGGCTCCGGTGAAGCCGTGCGACGTCGCCGAGGTGGTCGCCATGCGCCTGGACTTCTGGTCGGTCCTCGCCACCCAGCAGGAGCGGCCGTACGAGCGCTCCCTGACTCCGCGGCCGGCGCCCGTCGCCTTCCCCGAGGACGACCTCGCGGCCGTGGTCGACGCCCTGATCGGCAACGTCTTCCGGCACACCCCGCAGGGCACCGCCTTCGCCGTCCGCGTGGAGCGGGCGGACGGGCACGTGTTCCTCACGGTCGACGACGCCGGCCCGGGCGTGGCGGACCCCGAGGCCGCGCTCACCCGGGGCGTCAGCGTCGGCGGCTCCACCGGCCTCGGCCTGGACATCGTGGCCCGGGCGGCCCGCGCGGCGGACGGCGAACTGACGATCACCCGGGCGCCACTGGGAGGCGCGCGGGTGCGGGTGTCGTTCGTACTCGCGAGCGCGAGCGAGGGTGGAGCTGGAGGCGGGGGACGGTGACGGGTGTCAGCGGCCGGCGCCGAAGTTCTGCGTCCACCAGGGGCCGCCGTCGCCGAAGTGGACACCGACGCCCAGCTCCTCGAAGGAGCAGTTGAGTATGTTCGCCCGGTGGCCGGGGCTGTTCATCCAGGAGTCCATCACCGAGGCCGCGCTCCCCTGTCCCCGGGCTATGTTCTCGCCCAGCGTGGACCACTGGTAACCGGCGGCCTCGACACGGCTCGCCATGGTGGAGCCGTCGGGGCCCGTGTGGGACATCACACCGCTGCTCGCCATGACGTCGCTGTAGTCGTCGGCGGCCCGGGTCAGCCGGTCGTTCGCCGTGACCGGCGAGCAGCCCGCCGCGGCCCGCTCCTCGTTCACGAGCGAGAGAACCTGCGCCTCGACCGCACCGGCCCCACCGGACCCCGACTGCGAACCCGATCCGCTGCCCGAACCCGAACCCGACCCGGAACCCGAACCCGTATCGCCGCCACCGCTCGACGGCCAGTCGCCGCCGCTCTTCGCCGTTGTCCTCGCGGGTGCCTTCGACGCGGGCTCGGCAGCCTTGGCCGGGCGGGTGGACGGACTCGCCGACTTCTTCGACCCGTCCTTGTCCTTGCCCTCGTCCTTCGGCTCGGTACTCTCGCTCGGTGAGCCGCTCGCCGTGGCGTCCGGGCTCGCCGACGCGGAGGCCGGCGGCGTCGTGCTGCCCGCCGCCTCCTCGGCGCCCGACGCCTCGCCGGCGGCGTTCGTGGTGACCCGGTCCGAGGCGGTGCCGTCCTCGCCCCCGGTGACGGCCAGGGTGATCCCGACGCCCGCCGTCACGGTGACGGCGCCGAGCACCAGCGCGGTACCGCGGGTCCTGAGCCCGCCGCGAGGGCGGGCGTGGGAGCGGGACGGGCGTTCGGCTCGGCGGGAACCCATACGCAGGACACCTCGGCTTGTCTGTCGGCTGACGGAGCCCCGTACCCGGTGGACGCGACCGCGCCCACCGGGACTGTGGGGGGTGTTCGAGAGCCTAGGACCCGGCCGGAGCGGAAACGGCCGTTCGAAGGTCATCTTCAGAAAGCC